>DASPUA010000095.1:0-4419 GCA_035623135.1 Thermodesulfovibrionales bacterium
TCATTGAGCGTGGCAGTGGATGGAGCGAGTGCCACGGAACAGTCCGAAGGGTTGAGAAAGAGAAAAAGATGGGTCTATGGGAAAGGAGGATACTCTGAAGAAGGAAGAGAAGGGACAGGCCATAGCAGAACTGAAGAAGAAGTTCTCAGAGGCAAAGGCCGTAATCTTAACTGATTACAAAGGCATGACCGTTGCGGAGCTTTCGACGCTGAGAAGGCTCCTTCGCAGTGAAGGCGTGGATTATCGTATCGTCAAAAATACCCTTGCCCGTATTGCATCTCAGGATACGACCATTTCTGCTGCCAAGGATGCGTTCAGGGGGCCGGTTGCCATTGCCATCGGATATAAGGATCCTGTCATGACCGCAAAAAAAGTGATCGAGTTTTGCAAGAAGAATGAGAAACTCAAACTCAGCGGCGGGGTGATTGAAGGCAAGCTCTACGACGTGAATGAAGTGAAGGCCATCGCGAATCTCCCTTCCAGGGAAATGCTGCTCTCGATGATTGCCGGTGTGTTCCAGGCGCCATCAAGCAAAATGGCTGCTGCCCTTGCGGCGACAGTGAGCAGTTTTGCATACGCGATGACTGCTTTGAAAACAAGGAAAGAGGCTCAAGGCTAGTAGGGTGGATTCACCTTAGCCTTATAGTAAACGAACGAAGAATGAATAATGAAGGAGGTTAAGATAATGGCAGTAACAAAGGAGCAGGTTTTTGAGTTTATTGATACCATGACGATCCTTGAGATGTCACAGTTTGTGAAGGAGTTTGAGGAACGGTACGGCGTGACCGCTGCCGCTCCTGTTGCGATGGCAGCAGCGCCAGGAGCTGCCGCAGCTGCGGCTCCGGCAGCCGAGGAAAAGACAAGCTTTGACGTAATACTCGCCAGTGCTGGTGACAAGAAGATACAGGTGATTAAGGTGGTGAGAGAGCTTACCGGGCTCGGTCTTAAAGAGGCAAAGGACCTTGTTGACGGTGCTCCGAAACCTGTGAAGACAGGGGTCACCAAAGAAGAGGCTGAATCTATCAAGGCGAAGCTCGAAGAGCAGGGCGCAAAAATAGAAGTGAAATAAATTAGTAAGGGCCGGGTAAGGTGATGAGTGAAAAGAACTTCATTCTTGCCTTACCCTAATTTAGCAGAGCAAGAAGGAGATATATGGACACTGCTTTGAGAGAGAGACATAATTTTGGTAAGGTCCCCCATTTCCTGAAAGTGCCGAACCTTATCGAGATACAGAGCCGCTCGTACGATAAATTCCTCCAGAAGGACATTTCTGCGGACAGCAGGGAGGAGGCAGGGCTCCAGGCAGCCTTCAAGAGTGTGTTCCCCATCATGGACTATAATGAGACTGCATCACTGGAGTTCCTTGGTTACATCGTGGGCGAGCCAAAATTCAGTATAAGGGACTGCCTTCAAAAAGGAATTACCTATGCTGCCCCTCTGAAAATAAGAGTTAAACTTAATTTGTGGGAGGCCGAGGAAAGCGGCAACAAAAGGCTTAAGGAGTCCAGGGAACAGGAGGTGTACATCGGAGAGATGCCCCTTATGACAGAGACAGGGACATTTATTGTGAACGGCACCGAAAGAGTTATCGTAAGCCAGCTTCATCGTTCCCCCGGCGTCTTCTTCAGCCACGATAAAGGGAAGACCCATGCCAGCGGGAGACTCCTTTATTCTTCCAGGGTTATCCCGTCACGGGGATCGTGGCTGGACTTTGAATTCGATACAAAGGACATTCTTTATGTGCGCATTGACAGGAGGAAGAAGCTTCCCGCAACTATTGTGCTTAAGGCGCTCGGATACTCTAATGAGGATATTCTCAAGACCTTCTACCCGGTAGAGACGATCAAGATTAAAGGGTCGAGCCTTGCAAGGGTGGTAAGCGAGGTACTGGCAGGGATAAAGGCGGTAAAGAATATCGTGGCGCCGGATACGAAGGAGCTCATCGCAAAAGAGGGAAGCAAGATCACCAAGGGTGCCATAAAGAAGATGGAAGCATCAGGCATCAAAGAGATCCCGATACTGAAAGAGGAGATCATCGACAGAATCACACTTAAGGATATCGTGGACCCTGAAACCGGCGAGGTGCTGCTGGAGGGCAATGAGGCCATCACTGAAGATATCTTTAACAAAATCCTCGCCCTCAAGGTGGATACCTTGAGTCTCCTGTACATCGACAATGTCAAATATCTCTCTTCCTTGCGCGATACGCTTTTAACGGATAAAGTGAATAGTCAGTCTGAGGCGCTTATCGAAATATATAAGAAACTGAGACCGGGGGAGCCGCCGACCCTTAATGCTGCAAAGGACCTGTTCAACGGCCTCTTTTTCGATCCGAAGAGATATGACCTTTCTCCTGTGGGGAGATTGAAGATCAACAAGAGACTCGATCTTGACATTCCACTCGAGACCAGAGTCCTCACCGATAAGGATCTCATCAAGATTGTGTATTATCTTCTCGACCTCAGAACAGGAAAAGGAGAGGTGGACGATATTGATCATCTGGGCAACAGACGAATACGGGGTGTAGGAGAACTGCTGGAAAACCAGTTCAGGATCGGACTTGTGAGAATGGAGCGTGCCATCAAGGAAAAGATGACCCTCACTGAACTTGAAACCGCCATGCCACATGACATCATCAATGCAAAGCCGGTCATGGCTGCAGTCAAGGAGTTCTTTGGGTCCAGTCAGTTGAGCCAGTTTATGGATCAGACCAATCCCCTTTCTGAAATTACCCATAAGAGGAGGCTCTCTGCCCTTGGTCCGGGTGGTCTTACGAGGGAGCGGGCAGGGTTTGAGGTGAGGGACGTGCATCCTACCCATTATGGAAGGATATGTCCCATAGAGACCCCTGAAGGTCCCAATATAGGACTGATCACCTCCCTTGCATCCTATGCGAGGGTGAATGACTTTGGTTTTATCGAGGTCCCTTACAGAAAAATTGCCAACGGCAGAGTTACCCAGGAGATCGAATATCTCTCTGCTATTGAGGGAGAAAAATACATTATCGCAGAGGCTACGTCACTTGTTGACAAGAAAGGCAACCTCATGGGTGAAGCGGTTTCTGCGAGAGTGGGCGGCGATTTCAAGATGGTGACACCTCAGGAAGTCCAGTACATGGATGTTTCACCAAAGCAGATTGTGGGAGTTTCGGCTTCGCTCATCCCGTTTCTCGAAAATGACGATGCAAACAGGGCGCTCATGGGCTCTAACATGCAGAGACAGGCAGTACCGTTACTCCAGACCGAGGCACCAATTGTGGGGACCGGCATGGAATACGTGGCGGCCAGAGATTCCGGTGCCCTTGTGCTTACAAGGAGAGCAGGTACTGTGGAAAGTGTCGATGCATCACGAATTGTGGTGAAGACGTCTGAGGAGGGCGGTGGTGTGGACATCTATAATCTGGTAAAGTTCCAGCGGTCGAACCAGGCAACCTGTATCAACCAGAAACCCATCGTGAACGCGGGTGACGTGGTACAGAGGGGCGATGTTCTTGCTGATGGTTCCTCAACTGATATGGGAGAATTGGCCCTTGGCAAGAATGTGCTTGTTGCCTTCATGCCTTGGGGAGGATATAACTTCGAGGACGCGATCCTCATCAGCGAGCGACTTGTCAAGGATGACCTCCTTACCTCGGTGCACATAGAAGAGTTTGAGATCGAGGCGAGGGAGACAAAGATTGGACCAGAAGAGATCACGAGGGATATCCCGAATGTGGGAGAAGAGGCCCTCAAGGACCTTGACGAGAGCGGAATCATACGCATCGGTGCCGAGGTGAAGCCAGGGGATATCCTTGTGGGAAAGGTTACCCCCAAAGGGGAAACCCAGCTTACGCCGGAAGAGAAATTGCTCAGAGCCATTTTTGGCGAGAAGGCAGAGGATGTGAAGGAGAGTTGCCTCTATGTCCCGCCCGGCATAGAGGGAGTCGTGGTTGACGCGAGAATATTTTCGAGGAAGGGCACCGAAAAGGACGAGCGAGCGAAGAGTATTGAGGAAGATGATATCCTGAGGCTCCAGAGGGACCTTGAGGAAGAGGTGAGAATCATCAAGGAGGAGAAGTTCAGGAAGATAAAGGAATTGGTTGTAGGCAGCAAGATCCTGGAGGACGTAAGAGAGGCGAAAACGAAGGAGGTAATCTGTGCTGCTGGAAAGAAGCTCTCTGAGAAGCATCTGGAGAGGGTGAAAGATGAACACCTGATGCGGATAAAGATCGCTGACGAGGATATCAGGGAAAAGCTTGACACTATTCACAATGAGGCCAACCAGTATGTCCGTTACCTGGAAGCACGCTACGATGAGAGCGTTGACCGCGTCAAAAGGGGTGATGAGCTTCCCCCTGGGGTGAACAAGCTTGTAAAGGTGTATATCGCGATGAAACGTAAGCTCCAGGTGGGAGACAAGATGGCGGGAAGACATGGAAAT
>DASPUA010000096.1:0-2762 GCA_035623135.1 Thermodesulfovibrionales bacterium
GGTGAGACCTCCACAGGGAACCCCAGCTCCCAGAGGAGGCTTGTCCAGAAGGGGAGGTAGTCGTGAAAGAAGAAAAGATAGGGAATGCCTATAGTTGGTCTCTTTTTAGCATCCCGTCTCATACCGCTCACTGAACTCTTGGCTTTCGAGTGCGCCCTCTCAAAGTCCGAAAGTCTTTTCAGGTGTTCTTTCCAGAGCATTTCCTCTCTGAAAGTGAAGGGGTCGGGAAGGGCAGAAGGAACCTTTTGTCTTTTCACATCATATTTTTCACATCTACCTCCATAGAAAAGATGACCTTCTTCACCTGCGATCTTCACCCTGTTGATCTCGCACACATTGGGACATCCCTTGCATTCAAAGGATGAAATTTCATGGGACCGCTCCGAAAGTGAGAAGCCTTTGAAAGAAGTGTGCCGGGTATCGGTAGCTGGTATGCCGTGCATATGTCGCATAGCGATGAGCGCCATGCCGATTGCCCCGGTCACATCATGGTGCGGGGGTACCGTTATTTTCTTGCCGAGGTATTTCTCAAATGCAGCGACCACAGACTTGTTAAAGGCAACCCCTCCCTGAAAAAAGACGTTCTCTCCCACCGGTTTTCCCACCACCACCTTATTGATATAGTTCTGGACGATCGAATATGCAAGTCCAGCGAGGAGATCGTTCTTTTCAGCGCCTTTCTGGAGGCTTGCCATTAAGGAATTCTCCATAAAAACGGTACACCGCTCTCCCAGCCTGCAGGGAACCTCTGAAGAAAACGCACATCCAGCGAACTCATTTTTTACCGAGATGTTCAGCTTTTCTGCCTGTTCCTCCAGAAAGGATCCGGTACCTGCGGCACAGGCCTTATTCATCTCAAAATCCACAATAACCCCGTCCTTCAGAGAGATGTATTTGGAGTCCTGACCTCCGATCTCAAAAATGGTATCAACGCCCTTGTGAATGGAGACAGCGGCTGTCGCCTGTGCGGTTATCTCATTCTTCACTATGTCTGCGCCCACATAATCAGCAATCATATATCTTCCAGACCCGGTTGTTCCGACACCAAGTATTTCGATCCTTCCCCCAAGTTCATCGCCGATCTCTCTTAGTCCCTCGTTCACTGCCTCGATGGGCCTTCCTGCAGTCATGAGATATCTCTTTGCAAGCAGAACCCCGTTCTCGCCGATTACTGCAAGATTGGTACTGATGGAGCCCACATCGATCCCGAGGTAGGCCCTGATTTTGGAAGCCGGCATAAGCCCGACAGGGGTCGGCGAAGGTTCTTTTGCTCTCCGAGCCGTGACCTCCGGGCGGGGATCAGTTTCGGAATGTCTTTCGAAAAAGTCATCACCAGGAGAGATGAGGGGACTGTGGCCGGATTCGGAGAATTGTGATGATTCAAGAAGCGACCTCAGAATCGAGAGATCAAATGGGTTTGTCGTTCCTTCATCCATATCCTTTAGTGCAGCACCAAGGGCGCCCATCAGTGCAAAGTCTTCGGGGACGAGGAACTGCGAAAAGCCAAATACTTCCCTAAATGCCCTCTCCATTCCCTTATTTGCCGCAACTCCTCCATGGAAGGAAACCGGCTCCTCTATCGTTCGTCCTCTCACAATGGAGCCTTTAAAATTCCTTGCCACAGCGAAGCAGAGACCTGCAACGATGTCCTCCACCGGAGTTGCGATTTGCTGGAGGTGGATCATGTCTGACTTCGCAAATACACTGCACCTGCCCGCAATGCGGGCAGGCTTGGACTTTAGTGCCAATGCACTGAACTCCTCAATGGAGAGCCTCAGCCTCTCGGCCTGCTGGTCGAGAAAAGAGCCTGTTCCCGCAGCGCAGACAGAATTCATCGAAAAGTCCTTTATTCCTCTTCCTCCGAGGAGGATGAGTTTTGAGTCTTCACCTCCCAGTTCTATAATCGTTCTTATGTGTGGAGAGAGTTTCCTTGTGGCGTAGGTTTGTGCGATTACCTCGTTCGTAAATCCTATGCCAAGTGCATTGGCAAGCCACCTTCCGGAAGAGCCGGTAACAGAGAGCGAAAATTGGCCTGAGCCGGGAGCTTTGCTACCATGGTGGTGGACGTTCCCGGAGACCACGGTTTCGAGAAGCTCAAGGGAGACCTTTATGGGGTGGCCTTTATGGCGAATGTAAAACCGCTGTGTCTTCTTCCCTTCTCCATTAAGTACCACAAGTTTGACACTTACGGAGCCTGCATCAAGACCGATGAATTTCATAGATTCTCCATGGTAGTAATCAGGTTTCCCCCAGGGCTATTGTAGAATTTTATCATATTGTGCAAAAACAGTGAACCAGTTTTCTTTTGCGGTGCCGGTGAGGTAAACTCTTAGTGTACAGCGGGAAAAAGAATATCTGAAGGAACTGGAGAACAAAGCAGCCTGATGAATCCCTTGGAGATTTACAAGCTTTTGCCAAGATCAAATTGCGGTGAATGCACTCCCAAGACGTGCATGTCCTTTGCTGTTTCCCTTGGGGGTAATCCCGATTCCCTTGCACAGTGCAGACACATTACACACGAGAATCTTGAAACGATACAATGCCTGCTCGCACAGGGTGAATGGAAAGATGGACTCATTGAATCCCACATGGAAGAGGTTTCGAAACTCAGGTTTGATGAAATCGCCTCAGATCTCGGATGTATTCTGAGGGAGGGTGCACTTGTGGTCCGATGTATCGGCCAGGAGTACTCTGTGGGAAGGGAGGGAACCATCACCCCGGACACCAGGAATAAGTGGATTAAGATACTGATCCTTCATTAT
>DASPUA010000097.1:0-5939 GCA_035623135.1 Thermodesulfovibrionales bacterium
CCCCTGGCACTGACCGCAGCCTGTCCTGCAGTATTCGCTGCCGTATAAACGCGCATACCGATCGAGGGTCCTACGGTCTGAAGAGGTGAATTCTTGTCCGGAGGCCTTGAGATAGAATTCGAGATCTCCAACTGTCTTCATAGTAACGACGAGACCACTCACCTCCGGGTGGTTCAGTACCCACTTGAAGGCCGCATGGGGAAACTCGTTCTCCGCGCCTTCGATCTTCATGTCCTTTGCGCCAGCAAGGGTCTTCATGGCGATTACTCCGATCCCTTGTTTGTGTGCCTCCTCCATGACCTCGGGCAGCTTAGGGAATTTCATGAAGTTAAAGGACGGCTGGATCATATCGAAATGTCCGGACTTGACCGCGGTCATCAGAAGTGCTTCCATATTGTTCGGACCATGAGAAGATGTGCCAAGGAAGCGGATCTTCCCGGCTTTCTTCAAATCAGTCGCTGCATCTAACATCTCGTCGTCAAGAAGTCTCTTTTTTTCGGCCTCCAAATCTTTACTCATGTCTCCAATCGCGTGAACCAAACAAAAGTCGAGATAATCCGTCTGCATTCTCGATAGACTACCCTCGACAGCGGCGATGTAATCTTTCTTCTTGCTGCCCAGGGGGAGATGGCCGTGAGGTGCAGGCTTGCAGAATTTAGACGCAATTATGACATTCCGTCTCTGAATTCTGCTCATGGCTTCTCCGATTGTCTTCTCGGATTGACCGTAATCTGGAGCAGTGTCAAAGTAGTTGATACCGCTATCCACAGCTCTTAGAACCATGGAGGCGGCAGAGAGTTTTCCAGCCCCGAAAGAAATATCGCTCATCTTCAGGCCGGTCTTGCCGATTCCACGATAGCTTTTGACCACTGGTGTCTCCGCTCCGGTTTCGGCGCCAAGCGGAGCAGTCGCCATGGTGACTGTGGTCAGGGCAGCCACCTTGAGAAAATCCCGACGCTTTATCATGAGACCTCCTTCCTGGCCGGTGAATGCCGGACCAGTACTCTTCAGTGATCTATATTCTTTAGCATACAGAATGAGAGGATTTTTTGAAAGACATCGGGCGGAATTCCTCTTTTGGCGTTAATTAATAAACATACATTACAGATAAAGGTCAGTGGTGTGCTGTGTTGGAGGTCTCGCTCCAGATCTATCAGCTAATACTACTACGAATCTTCTTGGAGGAGGTCTGCTGTCAACAATTATTGCTCTTCTTTGGCGTCAACTAGTGTGAGGATGCCCCTTCTCAAGACAGATAACCTATACGCTATACCACATAAGGTTTTCATTGGAAACCAACGGTCTCGTTGAAATGTCCAGGGTGTCGAGTAGCAAATGATAATATGCGTTCACAATGATACAGTTTGGCCAGTTCTTCCAACTCTTCAAGGCTGGCTGAAACCATCTAAGCCAGTTTCAGCCACCTGGCGCACCTGTTGGCGCTTAGCAAAAGAGGCGATGTTTGTTCACTTAGAAAACCTCTTTGCAGTGCGTGCCCGTGCCTTGGCCGCCCCTTCTGCACGGTTCTTCCTGGGAGAACTCGTCTCAAGCGAGCGCAGAAGGTTTCTGGAAGCGGTCGCAACCTTGTCAACAGCTGCCAGGAATACAGCTTCGTTGGTCTTCGACAGTTTGTTGAAGCCGCTTACTTTTCTCACGAATTGCAGTGCAGCCCCGCGAATCTCTTCGTCAGTCACAGGTGGTTCTAAGTTGAAGAGGGTCCTGATATTTCTACACATACGCAATACCTCCATGTATCAGAAACCTTTTAAGACCTGGTGTCCTATGGGGGCTCCAGCTTCCTGAGGGCTTCTCCTGCAATCCCGGTCCAATTTTTCTCCTGTCAATCATCCATTGTCAGGCGCTTTTCAACTCCAGAACTCTGACCTCTCTCTCCAATCTCGCATCCAATTTATCTTTCTCAACCTCAAGATCGTAGCGCGATTGAAGATTGAGCCAAAACCGCTCTGAGAGGCCGAAATAGCGGGAAAGCCTGAGTGCCGTGTCAGCGGTAATTGCCCGCTTGCCCTGGACAATCTCATTAATGCGGCGTGGCGCTACGCTGATATCTTTAGACAGCCTGTACTGACTAATCCCCAGGGGCTTCAAGAATTCCTCAAACAGTATTTCCCCCGGATGAATAGGGGTCATTTTTTTTGCGATCATAATTCCTCCTAATGGTAGTCGGTTACCTCAACGTCAAAGGCATCCCCATGATGCCATCGAAAACATATGCTCCACTGATCATTAATGCGGATGCTATGTTGTCCCTGTCGATTACCCGTGAGCTTCTCCAGGCGGTTACCGGGCGGCACCCGCAGGTCTTCCAAACGCTCGGCACCATCCAACATGAGCAATTTCCTCAGCGCACTTCGTCGTATCCCAGAGGGGACTTTTGATGACAACGCTCTAAGGAAGAGCCTCTCGGTATCTTTACCACGAAAGCTCTTTATCATGAGGGAATAATAACGTACTCCGTTAATACTGTCAAGCGTTATTATAGCACAGCCAATAATTCATTTTAGTAGTTCCACAGCTCCTCAAGGCTGAATGATGTCTCACGAGCCTGTTTCACCCTCCCCATGACATGGCAACCTTACTAAAAAGCACGCTCAATAGTTTCCTCTCACAAACCATCGGCAAATGCGCTAAGATGAGACGGAGTACACACAGGATTTCATTTCTGAAAGGCCCTTGTGTTACTGTCGTCCACTACAGGCGCTCAGAGAAAGGAATATATGAGCGATAATAAAAGAGTCATGCTGCTGATTGCCATCATGGCGTTTGTGTCCCTGATTACAGTCATAATCACGATAGGAATACTTTACAAAGCGGCATTTAATGAAGAAAAAGACCGCCTTACGGAAACGGCAAAGAGCCAGGCGCGTTTAATCGAAGAAATCGCCCGTTTCGATGCCATATACAGTAAAGAATATCCTCGCGGCCCAAGGGAAGCGACACTCAATCAGGTGCTGACTGCCCATAAGCACTACAAAGAGTTGGGCAGGACAGGAGAATTTACTATTGGAACGAAGGAAGGCAATGAAATTGTGTTCCTGCTGACTAAACGTCAAAATACAACGCAAAGCCAGAGAATCACGTTCGATTCAAAGCTGGCTGAACCTATGCGGATGGCCTTGTCCGGCCGTTCCGGGACCCTGGTCGGACTTGATTACAGGGGTCTGAAGG
The DNA here is from genome assembly GCA_035623135.1 of Thermodesulfovibrionales bacterium. Classification (GTDB taxonomy): domain Bacteria; phylum Nitrospirota; class Thermodesulfovibrionia; order Thermodesulfovibrionales; family UBA9159; genus DASPUA01. The sequence goes on from DASPUA010000097.1 coordinate 3,187, forward strand.
TATTGGCAGCGTATGAGCCGGTGGCAGAACTGAATCTGGGCATCGTGGCAAAGATTGATCTTGCAGAAATCCGCAGCCCTTTTATAAAAGCTGCGGCAATCAGTGGAGTGATCGGCATGATTATTGTCTGCCTCGGCGCATTGTTTTTCCTCCGGGTCAGCAGCCCTTTGATAACACAACTGATTGAAAAAAATAGAGAACTCGAAGAGGCCTTGGGCAAGGTAAAGCAATTAAGCGGTCTTCTGCCTATATGCGCCTCATGCAAGAAGATCCGTGACGACAAAGGGTATTGGAACCAGATCGAATCTTACATAAAAGAGCACAGCGAGGCAGAATTCAGCCACGGGATATGTCCCGAGTGCTTAAAGAAACTGTATCCTGATTACTTAGAGCAAAAGATGCAAAACCGGCTCTGAAGCTGTCAACCAACGCTCCTCAAGGCTGAAGAACCTGCCCTTACTTCTTTAGGTGTCCCACTGATTGCGCCAGAATGATCTTTTGCTCAGATCGGAGCTTCATCGCTTTTGCCAGTGCCTGCCTGTCAATCGACCCACGCACAACGGTCGCCAATCGCTCGGACGCACAATACAGGTAAACGTTCTGTGCAATGAAACCCGTATCAGCAGCTGAATAGAGTTCCCTGTCTGCGGGAGGTGCGGTACCCATCTTCGAAAAATCCGCCACATAGATAAGGTTCACAGGGGCTTCCTTTACGAAGTCCTGCTTACCTGTTAATGAACGGATGTCCTCTGACAAAATGAGCTTCAATGCATGACTTTTCGCGTCATACAGATAGAGACCATCAGCAGTAGCTACATAGACATCAATTTCTTGCCAATTGACTGCAGAGGGCGCAGTGCGCTTTCCTATGTCCTGGCGATTTATCCCAAAGGCAGCCCACAAGAGATTTGAAAGCACCTGCGCAGATAGCTTTTCCTGGCTGAATGAACGAGAAGACTGTCTGTCCTTCAACACCTGCATGAGAGGTCTGCCGCCCTCGACCTGCGGGGCAGGCAGCAAGACAAGCTTCACTTCCTCAGCAAAACCTAAATCCATGAAAATCATTAACACAGCCCATATCACAAAAGCTACCACCCATAATGTTCTTTTCATAACATTTCTCCTTTGGCCTTTGGAAAGGCCTTAACTATTAGGGAATATCCCATTTTTCGTCGGTCAATCATCCATTGTAAGGCGCTTTTCAATTCGAGAACTCTGATCTCTCTCTTCATCAAAACCTATAAGGACCACGATAAAAATAACGATTATTCCTCAGCCGCTAATCATTCGTTCATACCACAGAAGCTCGTTTATATGAATTTCCCCTGTAAGCCAAAGCTTAATCAAGCATATCACAGGGGAGGACTTCGGAAAGTGACACAGCGGGAGCACGGTCACTATCCCTGGCAGCGGCTTAACGGCATTTTGCCTTCTTCTCTCTCAAATAGTGAACTGTCCATAAGATTCCCGCCACAAGCAAAATCCCGAGGAAGACCTCCATTTCATATCGTTTAATGTCTTTCATAACTACCTCGAGAGCGGCACCAAAGAGATAGCCCCCTGCGGATACGAGGACAGCCCATATTGCCGCACCAATAGCATTGAGGACAATGAAACGGCGCGCATTGATTCGATGGTCGATACCGATGACAATCGGAGTAAGAATACGGATTCCGTAGACGAACCTGAATCCCAGCATAATGAGGTCGTGGTAGCGTTCTATGATAACATGGATCTTTTCGATCCGAGCACACCATCTGGGATGACGTGCAATGAGTTCCTTGCCGCGCATCCGCCCAATGAAAAAAAAGACCTGGTCTCCTGAGAAGCTACCGATAAATGCGACCACCATCACAAGAGGCAGTTGGAGATATCCCAAGTGTGCAGTCAGTCCTCCAATGATCAGGATTGTTTCACCCTCAAAGAAAGTGCCGATTAGCAATGCCGCATATCCGTAAGTCCGGATAAGGTATTCAAGTGTTGCCGTTGATAGCATGTAAGTCTATTATACCGAGGGATGGCCTTTTTACGACAAAATATTGAGAACACCCTCTTAGCGAGTATGGTCTTATGATGATTGAGACCTGCTCTGCCGCGGCCGATGATAGATTGCCAAAGCTCTAGGAGGGTGCACATTCATTGTGAAGCATGACGGCGGTAAACCCACTGTTTTACCTGCTCAACACTCAGAAGGTAGAGCACCACCATACCTCCCAGAACAATGAAGAATAATGGCGGGAGCAGTTCAAAGCCGAGATAAGCGGCAAATGGAGTAAAGGGAAGAACAACGGCTATCGCTACCACTGTGAGGGAGCAGCCCGTCAGCCATGGATTGGGACGGCTTCTGAAGGGATTCTTGCGGGTACGAATGACAAAGATAAAGAAACTGGTCACGTCACCGGTGAGGGCTAGTACCATACTGGCGACCATCAGTATGAGGACCAGTGGATTACGGAACTTTGCCAAGAACTGGAGAACCAGCATCCGCTTTCTCACCGGACGCAGCAGATTGGGGCCAAACTGGGCCAGGCGTGCAGTTGCTTCACTACTTCCCAGCCCGTGGGAAGTTGAGTTGAGCTGTTCCAGCAGTGACGCGATATCCTTCAGCCAGAAACCGGATTCCTTATCAGTAGATGAAGTAACCACACTCATCCCTTTCAAGGTAATTTCAAACCTCCCGCACCTAGCGAGATGATTGATGAGCAATCATAACGGAACTAAATTTTTCCCATCGCAATCAGTCCCATTATGTC
>DASPUA010000098.1:0-3455 GCA_035623135.1 Thermodesulfovibrionales bacterium
CTTTTTCTTGTTGGTACTTTAAGTCTCTTTGTCGGTAGTGGGACGGGACCGGAGATATTGACTCCGGTTTTTTCTGCAATGCTCTTAACTTGGTCACAAACCTGATCGAGTAGATCCGGACTAGTCCCCGAAAGCCTTATCCTTGCTTTTTGCATCTTATCACTTTTCTTTCATCTCGCCATAATATCTACGCACATACCAGCAGCTATCGTTTGTCCCATATCTCGAATGGCAAATCTTCCGAGCTGCGGTATGTCTTTTACTTTTTCAATAACGAGAGGCTTAGTCGGCTTAACCTGTATAATGGCAGCATCTCCTGCTTTAATGAAATCGGGGCTCGCTTGTTTCACCTGCCCAGTCCTAGGGTCAATTTTAGCTTTAAGCTCAGTAAACGTGCATGCTACTTGAGCCGTATGTGCGTGGAATACTGGAGTATACCCCGCAGTTATTGCACTGGGATGCTGAAGAACAACAATTTGTGCGGTAAATTCCCGTGCAACAGTAGGCGGCGTGTCTTGATGCCCCGTGACGTCACCACGTTTGATGTCTTTCTTCGATACACCTCTTACGTTAAATCCTATATTGTCTCCAGGAACTGCTTCAGGTATCTCTTCGTGGTGCATCTCTATGGATTTTATCTCACCACGGACGTCTGCAGGCTCAAATATTACCTTGTCGCCTTTCTTCATCTTTCCCGTTTCAACGCGCCCAACAGGCACCGTGCCTATACCTGAAATTGTGTAGACGTCTTGAATTGGCAGACGTAGCGGAAGCTTGATGGGCTTTTCTGGAACCTTAAGCTTATTGAGCTCTTGGAGCAAGGTCTCACCCTTGTACCACTGCATATTTTCGCTTGGCTTCGTTACATTGTCTCCTTTAAAAGCTGAAGTAGGAACGTATTGGACGTCCTCATCTTTGTACCCAATCGTTTTTAGAAGTTTTGCAACTTCTTCTTTGACTTCATTAAACCGCTTCTCGCTATAATTTGCTGCATCCATCTTATTTACAGCTACGATAAGCTGATTTATTCCGAGTGTTTTTGAAAGGAATACATGCTCTCTTGTTTGCGCCATCACGCCATCAGGAGCTGCCACAACGAGGACCGCTGCATCCGCTTGGGACGCCCCTGTAATCATATTTTTCACAAAATCCCTGTGTCCTGGGCAGTCAACTATAGTGAAGTAGAAATTTTCTGTGTCAAAACGCTGGTGAGCGACGTCAATAGTAACTCCTCTTTCGCGCTCTTCTTTAAGAGAGTCCATCACCCAAGCAAATTCAAAGGATCCTTTACCTTTCGATTCGGCTTCCTTCTTGTAAGCATCAATAATGTGTGCACCTACGTTTCCAGTCTCAAATAATAGCCTGCCGACCAAAGTACTTTTGCCGTGGTCGACATGACCTATCATTGCTAAATTCATATGGGGTTTTTCCGCCATTTTCTCTTTCCTCCTTTACGCTATAAAATCCTGTGGTTTCGGTAGTTCCGCTTTTAAACCTTTTCTCTGCCTGATTTGCTTTACAACTTCCGGTTGTAAGGCTTGAGTGAGCACTTCAAACCCCGCAAGTTCTGTGCTCCAAATTGCACGACCTTCAGTGGCAGATCTGAGATCTCCTGCAAATCCAAACATCTCAGCTACGGGAGCTTTTCCGACAATGATAGCCATATCACCTTCTGAATGGATATCAAGTATCTGGCCACGTCGTCCCTGTATTTGTTGGGTAGCATTACCCATCAAAGTCTGAGGAACATTTATGAATACCTTTTGTTTGGGTTCAAGCAAAACGTCATCCGCCATCAAGATCGCAGCAAATACAGCCGATCTAACAGCAGGTATGACCTGCGCGGGTCCTCTGTGCACAGCATCTTCGTGGAGTGTAACATCCACAAGTTTTACTTTAATGCCTTCACAGGGCTCCCTAGTGAGTGGTCCCGTTCTTGTCGCTTCGTGGAATCCTTCGATGATTAACTCCATTGTTTCGCGCAAGTACTGGATACCTTTCGTCCCATCTACGAGCATATTAGACCCAAAAATATCAACGATTTTTTTAGCCTCTTCTTTATCCATTCCCGCTTCTATCAGCATCGCCCGTCTTTCTGTTTCGGGCATATTCATAGTCAACATGCCGCCTTTAATGAGTGCGATTACTTCGTCAGGTAAACGTTCAACTTCAAAGTAAAAACGGTTATGGCGGTTTGGAGACTTTCCTTCTACCGGCCCAGCGTGACCTCGCACTGTCTCACGGTATATTACTATCGGCTCGGAAGTAGTTATTTCAACATTTTTGTCTCTTTCTATTTTATGCGCTATGATCTCTAAGTGAAGCTCGCCCATTCCAGATATGAGGTGTTCTCCAGTTTCTTCATTAATAGAAATCCTTAGGGTAGGATCTTCTTTAGATACTTGTCGCAAAACTTCAACAAGCTTTGGAAGGTCTTTCATGTTCTTCGCTTCGATCGCTACAGTAACGACAGGTTCGCTTGAGTGTTTAATGCTTTCAAAAGGAGCCATCCCCTTTATCGACGAAACTGTGGAACCGACGACGGCATCCCTAAGTCCGGTGACTGCCGAAATATTTCCTGCAGGAATTTTTTCTACTTCAAGACGTTCGGCCCCCATAAATATACCAACCTGCTGTATTCGATTTTTATTGGGCATGCCTGAAATGACTAGTTCTAGGCCTCTCTCGAGGGTACCTGAAAACAGACGCCCTGTAGCAATTTCACCCGCATGAGGGTCTACGGTTATATCTGTAACCATCAACGCAACCGGACCATGCTGATCACAAGTGAGCATAGCTTTCCCCTCAGGAGACTCCTTATCTCCGTGCCATATCACGGGGACCCGATCCCTCTGAGCCTGTAACGGATTTGGTAAATGCGATACAACCATATTCAACACAATTTCGTGCAGCGGACTCAGATTTGCGAGCTCCTTCTGGTTATTTTGAGCACAATACTCATAAACATCTTTAAACGTTATTTTGGTCTTTTGCATTTGGGGCACGCTTAGAGCCCAGTTATAAAGAGCGGAGCCAAACGCCACAGAACCGTCATCAACCTTGGCTTTCCATCCTTCATTATATTTTGTCTCGTTCATCCCTTGTATCAACTTGTTAACATGGTTGATCAAATTGATGAACTTACCCATCATTGCTTGAGGGTCAAGCTTCAGCTCATTTACGAGCCGATCTACTTTATTTATAAAGAGAATCGGTTTGACATTCTCTTTCAGAGCTTGTCGTAATACTGTCTCTGTTTGCGGCATCGTACCTTCAACAGCATCGACCACAACAACAGCTCCATCGACTGCCCTCATTGCTCTGGTAACGTCCCCGCCGAAGTCAACATGGCCAGGAGTGTCGATGAGATTTATCAAGTACTCTTCTCCCTCAAACTCGTGAACCATTGAAACATTTGCGGCATTAATCGTGATTCCTCTTGCTTGTTCTTCTTC
>DASPUA010000099.1:0-7974 GCA_035623135.1 Thermodesulfovibrionales bacterium
CATGTGCGAGCCACTCCGGTGAGACGATTTCCGAAAGGGTTGCTCTGCTGTCTATAATCACCGGCATGGCCTTTCTCCGGGGACGTTTTTTTAATTCATAGAGCCTTTTCAGCGAGCGAGGCAGATCAAATTTCACCCCAAGGGCATAAAAGGTTTCTGTTGGGTAGGCGACGATCCCTCCATTTCTTAGGATTTCAACAGCTTTGCTGATCACATCATCGATCTTGTCTTTATTGAGCGCCAATGAGATCATCTGAGTCTTTCGCACCCTGCCTCTGCCGCCCACCACCATTGAAGAGGCTATCTGTTATGATATAAATCATACCAGATGGCCGGACGTTAAGGCTAATGTGTGAAGAAAGGCCACATACGCGAGGAGAGGGGGTACCAATGTCCGAGGAGCGAATACCATGTGAAATTTCTGAAGACGACCTGAGGGCAGCGCTCAGAGAGATCAAGACCTATGTGGATATCACTGAGGAGGATCTGAAAAAGATTTATGTCATCGCATTGAGAAATGCCCAGGAGAGGATTGCCCGCAGTATTTCGGTGAACAAGGTGATGACCAAAGATACCATCTCAATTCATACGCGCGCGGATATACACGAAGCTGCAAGGCTCCTTTCCGAACACCGGATCAGCGGCCTTCCCGTCGTGGATGAAGAGGGTGTGGTATTGGGAGTGGTCACAGAGGCCGACATCCTTTCCATGACAGGGATCAAAGAGGGACACACCTTCAAGGACATCCTGCGCCACCTCTTGGGAGAGCCGCTTCCGGGGCGAAGGAGGGGAAACAGTGTGGGAGAGATTATGAGTTCCCCTGCCATAACCACAAGACCTGATGCGGACATAAGGGATGTGGCAAAAGTGCTGGACGAAAAAAGGATCAAGAGACTCCCTGTGGTCGATGAAAAGAACAGGCTGATAGGAGTCATCTCAAGAGCAGATATTGTCAGGGCCATGAGAAGATGATCAGGGAGTATCTTTCAAAAATGAAGGGTGGTGCAAAGAGCCCCCCAGGGGTCGGGATAACAGAGGTAGCATGGTCATTGCTTGGCGCAGTGATTGGTGTGGGCATCTGCGGATACCTCTCTGCCAATTATTTTGAGCCAAGAGAGCTTACCCTGCTCATAGGGTCCTTCGGGGCGTCTGCAGTTCTGGTGTATGGCGCAATCAAAAGCCCCCTGGCACAGCCAAGGAATCTGCTCGGAGGTCACGTCCTTGCAGGGATCATCGGAGTGGCCTGCTACAAGGCATTCGGGGCCACGCCCTGGATGGCAGGGGCAATCGCAGTTTCCCTTGCTATTGCGGCCATGCTCCTCACAAAAACACTCCATCCGCCAGCAGGGGCTACTGCATTGATTGCGGTCATTGGCGGTGACAAAATACATAACCTCGGTTTTCTGTATGCCTTTGTCCCTGCAGGTCTCGGCGCACTCATCCTTCTCGTCGTCGCCCTTCTCGTAAATAACCTTTCAAAGAACAGGAAATATCCCGAGTACTGGTTTTAAGGGGAATAAAAACAGGCTGCAGGGAATGCGCTCGCCGTTACAACTCGACCACATCTCGGGGCTGCAATAAAGAACCCTAAGAGACCGTTCGATTTTCGTACGATAAGAGAGTCCACGTTTGCATGCCCTCACAACACCAAAATAAATAACACCATGATTTTAAATAAGTTTTCTATTGGTATAGAAAATGCTAAATTCATCTATTAGTAAAGGAGTACTATAGGAAATCACACTTTGGAACAAACCATGCTCAATAGGAGACAATGCAAGAGATTTCCTGAGCACTGTAACATGGAATTCGTATCTGACGGCATTACCTATCATGCCGTTGCGAGGAATTTCGCATTGAACGGGCTCTTCATAGTCACAGACTCTCCCAGAGCACCAGGCACATATCTCACTATAAAGATCCATCTGCCTAACGGCTCCACCTCACGACTGGCAGGAAAGGTCATAAGATTCCTCAAGACATTCCGGAGGAATAATATGGGGATACCGGTTCATGAGACAGAGGACGGGATGGGGGTTGAGATTATGGAAAGGGATATGAATTATGTTCAGTTCATCAGGTCCCTGCTCGGGACGTCTGAGCAACACGAAAGAGGCAATTGAACGTGCGAAAGGAGAAATAATGCGGGACAAGAGGCAATCCACACGATTCGAAATGAGATGTGAAGTGGAATTCGAGGCAGACGGAACTATTCACAGGGGAATATCCCTTGATCTCTCTTTGAACGGCCTGTTCATAGAAACGGAGTTTCGATGTTCACCTTATACCACACTCAACATCATCATTCGTCTCCCTAATGGCACGACCTCAAAACTAAAAGTGGAAGTGGTGAGGTCACTGTACAATGGCATCGGGGTTGGGATTATAGAAAAAGATTCTTCTTACCTGCACTACTACAGCAGCTTTTTATTGGAACCCAAAGCTCATGCGCCTTGAAGGGAGCCTTAGACCTGCCCCTGGTTTGGACCTGCTGAATGGTACTCACCTTCAATCATCATGGTCTGATATAATAAAAAAAGGACGATGATCACTGAATCGCTCAACATCGGCCTGCCAAGAAAAGAGCGATTTTATGGCAGGGAGATGCTCACCGGGATCTGCAAGGTTCCTGTATCCGGACCTTTGCTCCTCAAGAAACTGGGCTTTGAGGGCGACGGGGTGGGAGACACGAAACACCACGGCGGGCCTGACAAAGCAGTATGCGTGTATAGCACAGACCATTACCCCTACTGGCAGGAGATTATGGGAATGAAACTGCCGGCTGCCGCATTTGGTGAAAACCTCTCGGTTGCAAACCTGCGTGAAGAGGATATCTGTATCGGCGACATCTTTGAACTGGGGACAGCCCTTGTACAGGTGAGCCAGCCCCGCCAGCCGTGTAAGACCCTCGCTGCACGATATGGGAGGGATGACATGATAAGGCTCGTGGTGGATTCTGGCTATACAGGGTTTTATCTAAAGGTGCTGAAAGAGGGGCTGGTCGAACAGGGCAGCACACTTATTCTGAAAGAGAGAGACCCCCACAGGATAACCGTTTCATTTGCCAACCAGACCTATCATCATGACAACAAGAATTGTGGCGCAATTAAGAAAATTCTTGAGGTCCCCGGCCTCTCCGAATCCTGGCAACGCTCTTTTCAGGAACTGGCACGAAGGTGCAGATAAACGTCAAAAATCCGGAAACATCTTGAGCGTAACAGCCTTGCCATCTTCCATAGATGCATGCGCTGAAAGGATACCCCCTTCTATATACTGAAGCGTAAAGTTCTTGAACCCTTTTGCCGCAAAGCCCTTCGCATTTGCAGGACATCCCCGCTCACACCCCGCTATCCCCTTGATCATTTTCGGAATCAGCCCCCGTATATCAAGGCCGCTGATGTCCATTGCGTGCGAGGAGGCAGCCCGCTCGATCCGAGCCATGATCGCCTCGAGGTCAGGGTGAAAGGGATTTTCGATCTGTAGAGAGATTGAGCTGTTATTGACAATCACATCAAGCACCATAGTGTCTCCCCCCTTGTATTGTCTCTGTTAACCGGCTGCATCCAGTGTCTTTATCGAGAGCTCTCTCAGCTGTTTCTGCTCCACACCAGAGGGCGCGCCGCTCATGAGGCATACTGCCTTCTGCGTCTTGGGAAACGCGATAACATCGCGTATGGACGAGGCGCCCACCATGAGCATCACGAGCCTATCAAGACCGAGGGCAATGCCTCCGTGGGGAGGAGCTCCGAACTCGAGGGCGTCCAGGAGAAAACCGAATTTCACCCTCGCATCGTCTTCGCTTATTCCAAGCACCTCAAACATCTTTTTCTGGACATCCCTTCCGTGTATCCTGATGCTCCCTCCACCGACCTCATAGCCGTTCAGCACAATGTCATACGCCTTGGCCTTGAACGCAGCGAGTTGTGAACGGTGGACAGTGATGAGTTCAGGAGAAGAGAGATCGAGAGAGAGCAGCGTCTTAAGATCATCTTCAGCAGGTGAGGTGAATGGGTGGTGCATTGCCTGGAACCTGCCCTCGTCCTCATCCCATTCCAGGAGCGGGAAATCCAGTATCCATGCAAACTTAAATATAGGCTTCATGAGGTTCAGGCTCTTCCCGAACTCGAGTCTCATGCGGCTCAGGACATCATGGACCACCTTGTCCTGGTCAGCAACAAAGAGCATGAGGTCCCCCTCCTCAGAATCGAGCCGCAGTGCCATCTGCCTCAGTATCTCCTCAGGAAAGAATTTCGCAATGGGTGATTCGAAGCCGTCTTTCACCTTTATCCATGCCAGGCCCTTTGCACCAAAGGACTTCGCCTCTTCGGTGAGCGTATCAATCTCCTTGCGCGAAAGCCCTGCCATACCTTTGCCGTTTATGGCCTTTACCCTCCCCCCTGATGCCATGGCATCAAGAAAGACCTTGAATGAGCCGTTCTTTGCAAGATCCGCCATCTCCTTCAATTCAAGACCGAAGCGCAGATCAGGCTTGTCATTGCCGAATCTTTCCATGGACTCCCTGAAGCTCAGCCTCTCAAAAGGCACCGGAATGTCCACATGAAGGACGTCTGAGAAAAGCCTCTTCATCATTCCCTCAATGAGCTGTATGATATCTTCCCTCCCCACAAAGGACATCTCGAGATCAACCTGGGTAAACTCAGGCTGTCTGTCTGCCCTGAGGTCTTCGTCCCTGAAACACTTCACTATCTGGAAATACCTCTCAAATCCGGAGACCATGAGTATCTGCTTGAAGAGCTGGGGAGACTGGGGAAGTGCATAGAACTGGCCGGGATTGAGCCTGCTGGGTACCAGATAGTCCCTTGCCCCTTCAGGCGTCGACTTCGTGAGCATGGGCGTCTCAACCTCGACAAACCCCCTTTCATCAAGATAATCACGCATCACCTTTGTTGCCCTGTGTCTGGTAAAGAGATTCTGCTGTAACTCCGGTCTCCGCAGATCAAGGTACCGGTATTTTAGTCTCAGGAATTCAGAGGCTTCTGCAGCCTCTTCGATCTGGAACGGAACAGGCGACGACTCATTCAGGACAGTAAGGGTGTTTGCATACAGCTCCACCATGCCTGTGGGCAGACTCGCATTCTCTGTGCCTTCAGGTCTCTTTCTCACTTCGCCAGACACATTGATCACAAACTCGGCTCTGAGGTCACCTCCCAGTGTATGGGCATCACCGGACACCTCAGGACTGAAGACCACCTGGACAATCCCGCTTCTGTCCCTCAGGTCAACAAAGATCAGTCCTCCGTGGTCCCTTCTCCTGAAGACCCATCCTGCGAGGCTCATCACAGAGCCTATGTCAGACTCTCTCAGCTCCCCGCATCCCTTGTCCCTCATCATAATGCCTCCTGTCTGCACATACGCATATTCTCGTCTATATGCCGATCTCTTTTTTTATGAGCCGCAGCTCTTCAGGGCTGAGAAGTCTCATCTCTCCTAGCTTCAGGTTACCCAGTTTCAGGCCGTTCACCCCTGTCCTCTTCAGTTTCAGCACCAGGTGCCCCACCTTCTCGACCATCCTCCTCACCTGCCTGTTCCTTCCCTCATGTATGGTGATCTCGATCCATGAATTGTTCTCCACCTGCCGTATCTTTTTTACCCTTGCAGGCATGGTCACACCATCCTCGAGCTTCACTCCCCGCCTCAATTTCTGTATGTTCTCCTCTTCCATCACGCCCTTGACCTTCACGAGATATGTCTTGGAAATTTCCCTCGAGGGATGGAGAATCGCATTGCTGAAATCCCCGTCATTCGTGAGCAGAAGCAGCCCTTCTGAGGCATAATCGAGCCGCCCCACAGGGAACACCCGGTATTTTACACCTTTAAGGAAATCCTTTACAGTGGGCCTTCCCTCAGGGTCAGAGAGGGTCGTCATCACGCCACGCGGCTTGTGGAACATGAGATATATCTTCTGTATTTCTTTTCCAGTGCCGGTAATGCGCCTTCCATCCACCTTTATGGAGTCCCTGGACGGGTCAGCCTTCATCCCGAGGTGTGCAGGCTCTCCGTTGACTATCACCCTCCCCTCAAGGATAAGCTCCTCTGCCTTTCTCCTCGACGCGATTCCGAGCTCAGAGAGTATCTTCTGGATCCGTTTTTCCATGGATTTAAATGATACCATAAAAGAGCGCGCACACATAAAAGTACCTATGGTAATATGAAAAACCTGTTATGAGAAAAAGAAAGACAGACATCCTGAAAACTGCGAAGCCAAAGACCGCGCACTGGAAAGACAACATCTCCTTCATCCTTGTGGAGCCGAAAGAGCCGGGGAACATCGGCGCCTCTGCAAGGGCGATGAAGAACATGGGATTTACGCGCCTCGGACTGGTCAAGCCCCGTAATTTTATGGCTGATGAGACAAAGAAAATGGCGTGCAATGCCTTTGATATCCTTGCGAAGGCTGAGATCTATGGGAACCTTAATGAGGCGCTGCAGGAAAAGACCTTGGTTGTGGGGACCACGAGAAGACTCGGCAGGACAAGGGGGCTTATCCTTCCACTGGAAGAGGGCACAAAAAAGATCATCGCATCCGCAAAAAAGAACAGGGTCGCCCTGCTCTTCGGAAGAGAGGACAAGGGGCTGAATAACAGGGAGGTGGAGGAGTGCGGCTTCCTCATCACCATCCCCTCAGACCCATCTTCGCCATCTCTTAATCTCGCACAAAGTGTGCTCCTTGTGGCGTATGGGCTGAGCAAAGGAACCTACAAAGGCGAGTTTCCTAAGGCAACCACACGTTCAGAACTGGAATCACTCCTCCGGCACATTCGTGCCACCCTTAAGCTGCTTGAGTATATCCCGAGAGGAAACAGGGACCTTGAGGCAAGGATCATGAGGAACCTCAAGCACCTCATAGCAAGAGCAGGCCTTACTGACTGGGAACTGAGAATGCTCCACGGAATTTGCGGGCAGATTGAGAAGAAGATGGGGAAGCTTTGACTCATTATATTACCATCATTGCTAGTTATTGAACTTCCTCAAGTCTGACAGGGATTGTGAGGCTTTTCCCGTCTCTGAGTATTCCCAGGTTTACGACATCGCCCACCTTGTATTTGTCAAATTCGTTCTTCAGGTCATCATAGGACTTTATCTTTTCATTGTTAATGCTCACGATCACGTCGCCGAGGATGATCTCTGCTCCCTGTTGACGGGTCCCCCTCAGCCCTGCTGCCTCTGCACTGCTTCCCTTCTGGACATTGATCACGAGAACCCCCTCGACCCCGAGCCGCTCGGCCAGACGCGGATGAGCAATGGTGATACCTATTCCCGGCCTGATCAATTTCCCGTGCCTGATAAGCTCGGGAACCACACGGTTCACCACTTCCACAGGAACAGCGAAGCCGATCCCTGCGCTTGCGCCTGAAGGACTGAAGATCGCGGTGTTGACCCCGATCAGCCGTCCTGCGCTGTCGAGCAACGGGCCCCCGGAGTTGCCTGGATTGATGGCAGCATCTGTCTGGATCACGCCCTGGATGGTACGTCCGGTGACTGCTTGAATCTCCCTCCCGAGCGCGCTCACGATTCCTGAAGTCATTGTCTGGTCGAGGCCAAAGGGATTTCCTATGGCAAAGACCCTCTGGCCCACCAGCAGGTTCCTGGAATCGCCGATGGGTATGGGACTGAGCTTCTCAGCAGGAGCGGATATCTTGAGCACTGCGATGTCCTTATCAGGCGCTGTGCCCACAAGCACGGCCTTCCACTTGGTGTTGTCCGCCAGAATGACTTCGATTCTGCTCGCGTCCTCAATAACATGAAAGTTGGTCACGATCCTGCCTTCACTGTCCCAGATGAATCCAGAGCCAGTACCCTTAGGGATCTCGTATATGTTCAGGGAGAAAAAATCGCGCCTGAGCTCGATGCTCGAAATATACACCACTGACTTAGAAACATTCTTAAATATCTCGACTGCGCTCTTCTCTTCCTGTGCCAGGTCTCCCCTTGCCGTCACCGCCCTTGGCTGGG
>DASPUA010000100.1:0-4363 GCA_035623135.1 Thermodesulfovibrionales bacterium
AAGACCTTCTGGCCGTGGTCTTCCATGGATTTAGGGATGTTCCTCGACGCTTCCTCGCTGTCAAGGAGTATCTCGATTACTTCTCCCACCTCCATGTCCTCTACCGCGAGCTTGGACTTCACAAAGGTGTAGGGACAATGAAGCCCCTTAATATTCAGTTTCTTATCAATCCTCACATCCTCCATATGCTACCTCTTTCCCTCCCCTTTGTGAATGCAGCGCTTAACTTCTCAAGCCACGGATACACAGTTTATCATCTGCAGATACCGGAACGCAAGGCGCGCTGCAGCGCGGGCTGAACATGCCCTATTCTTCTCTGCCTTCCACCCTTATGAACAATGTCTTATCAGAGACAACCGCCAGGTTATCGATCTCTTTGAGCGCATGCAGGACATCCTTCTCCTTTGCCCTGTGTGTCAGGACAACGAGCGGAACCGATCCACCGATCCTCCTGCCTTTCTGGATCACCGATGCGATGCTTATATTGTAATTGCCGAGAATCCCTGATATCTTAGACAGGACCCCCGGCTTATCCAGGGCAGAGAACCTGAAGTAGTACATGCTCTCCACATCTTCCATCTTCTTGATCCTCCTTTTTCCCGCACCCTTTGTCCTCACTCCAGGAATTCCTGGAATCCTCTGGGAACCCCCTGAGATTATGGTTCTCCCTATATCAACAATGTCGGCCACAACCGCACTCCCTGTGGGCATGTCCCCTGCCCCCCTTCCGTAATAAAGGGTCGAACCCACTGCGTCCCCCTCAACATATACTGCATTAAAGACACCGTCCACCTTTGAGATGAGATATTCGTCGGGTATCATGGTGGGGTGTATCCTCATTTCTATTCCTCCTTTAGAAGCCTTTGTGATGGCGAGGAGTTTTACCTTATATCCCAGTTCAGAGGCGAATTCAATGTCCTGGGAAGTTATCTTGGTAATCCCTTCTTTGTACACCTCACCAAACGAGAGAGGGATTCCATATGCGAGGGATGAGAGGATAGTCAATTTATGCGCTGAATCAATGCCCTCAATATCAAAGGTGGGATCAGCCTCGGCATAGCCGAGTCTCTGTGCTTCCTCCAATGCCGCGGAGAACTCAACCCTCTCGTTGGTCATCTTTGTGAGGATGTAGTTGGAGGTCCCATTTATAATCCCGTATATCGCAACCACGTTATTTGCAACAAGCCCTTCCCTGAGGACCTTTATGATCGGAATCCCTCCCGCAACGGATGCCTCGAATCCCACCCCGACCCCGGCCTTATCAGCCTCACTGAATATCTCGTTTCCCTCAGTGGCGAGCAGTGCCTTGTTGGCAGTCACCGCATGCTTCTTACGCTGTATCGCCCCTAATATGAATTCTTTTGCGGGATGTATTCCGCCTACCAGTTCGACCACAATGTCTATTTCCGGATCGTTGAGTATCTCCTCGGCATTGTGGGTGAGCATACCATTGGGAAGCACAATTCCCCTGTCCCTATGGATATCCTTGTCCGCAATTTTTCTAAGAACAATATCAAAACCAATCCTTTCAGACAGAATGGCTTTATTGTCCAGCAATATCCTTACTGTTCCGGTACCCACAGTACCAAAACCGATCAGTCCAGCAGTAATCCTATCTTTCCCCATTCCGATGTATCTCCTCGCTCCTTAGTGCCAAAGAATTGTGTATATTATGCTTCAAACGCACATGCTTCTTCAATACACTCCCCGTCGCCCCATTCGTCACCATACTTGCGGTATAATAACCTAATGTCGGAATCAGGGCAGTTCCGTGACCAGCAGACACAGCCCTCTCAGCGAGGGAAGTATCGTACGAAACGTTTCAGATTGCTACTCCTCTTCGGTTTTTTATCCGTAGTTCTGGGAGTCTCAGGGGGCTTGCTGTACTGGAGCCTCTCGGACCTCCCGGCAGTTAAATCCCTAGAGGGGTACTCCCCTGTGGAATCATCCCTGGTATATTCCTCGGACGGAAAGCTCCTCGCAGAACTCTACATTGAACGAAGGACTTTCATCCCCTATTACAAAATCCCCGCTCACGTGAAACATGCATTTGTTGCAGTGGAAGATGTGAGATTTTACAGCCATCCCGGAGTGGATGTCATCGGGATCATCCGTGCACTCTACCAGGACATCAGGACAATGACTATTGCCCAGGGAGGAAGTACTATCACCCAGCAGCTCGCAAAGATGCTGTTTCTGAAACCAGAGAAGAGCATCATGAGGAAGTTGAAGGAAGCTGCGATCTCGATCCAGATAGAGAAGCACTATACCAAGGACGAGATACTCGGACTGTATCTGAACCAGGCATACTTCGGCACAAGGGCGTATGGAATAGAGGCGGCAGCGCAGACCTATTTCGGCAAGCCGGTGAGCGTCCTCACCGTAGGAGAGGCCGCCCTTCTCGCCTCTCTCCCTAAAGCCCCCTCCCTCTATTCGCCGTTCAAGTATCCTGAAAAGGCACAGGAACGAAGATCCACGGTGCTCGCAATGATGCTGCACTATAAATTTATCACGCAGGCACAATTTGAAGCAGCTGAGAAGGAACCGATGCCTGTGGCTCCCCATTTCAGGAAATATGAGGCCCCCTACTTCGTTGAGATGCTGCGGCAGGATCTGGAGACTCATCACAACAACGAACTCTATACCGCGGGGTACAGGATTTATTCCACCATTGACTTCACCATGCAAAAGGCAGCAGAGGAAGCAGTGCACAATGGAATCATTTCTCTGGAGAAGAGGGTGAAGAAAGGGGTACAGGCAGCACTCATCGCAATGGAGATCTCCACAGGCCGCATCAAAGCCATGGTGGGAGGTTCGGACTTCTGGACAAACCAGTTTAACCGTGCAACACACGCGCTGAGGCAGCCTGGCTCTGCATTCAAACCCTTCGTGTATTTGACTGCAATAGAACATGGCATGAGCGCCGATGATCTGGTGGTGGATGCCCCTATTACATTGAAAGGCGCACGCCCGGGCCATCCATGGATTCCCAAAAACTACGACGGGAAATATTACGGGACCGTTACGCTCAAAACAGCCCTCGCAAAATCCCTCAATGCAGCAACAGTGCGGCTTGCAGAAAAGACCGGCGTGGGTAATATTATAGAGACGGCCCAGAGGCTCGGCATAAAGAGTAATCTCCAGCCATACCTTCCCCTTGCTCTGGGCGCATCGGATGTGATCCTGATCGATATGATTTCGGCATACGGCACTTTCGCCACAGGGCAGTACGTGAAACCCCTCCTGTACGACCGGATCATCAACAAAGATGGTCTTGTGCTCGATGAACCCGCAACTGAAACAACAGATCTCATATCCCCTGAAGATGTGGGGCAGATGAGGACGCTGCTCCATGCAGTGGTGGAAGAGGGAACCGCGCAGAGAGCGAGAGAGCTCAAAAAGACACTTTACGGAAAGACAGGCACCACGAATGACTACACCGACGCGTGGTTTATCGGTTTCGATGACAGACTCGTGGTGGGCGTCTGGGTGGGAAGGGATGACCATACGCCCATAGGCACAAAAGAAACAGGTGCACGCGCAGCACTGCCCATCTGGATGGAGTTTATGAAAAAAGCGCCTCTACAAACTCCTTTGGATCAAAATCCCTGAGGTCCTCTACACCCTCACCCACACCGATGAGCCGTATAGGGATTCCAAGCTCTCTCCTGATCGCAAACACTATTCCCCCTTTGGCAGTACCGTCAAGCTTTGTGAGCGCGATACCGGTCACCCCTACGGCGCTGTGAAACATCTCTGCCTGCCTCAAGGCATTCTGTCCTGTGGTGGAATCCACCACAAGGAGGGTTTCATGGGGTGCGCCGGGAAGTGCCTTGTCGATCACCCGTCTTATCTTTTTCAGCTCCTCCATGAGAGGGCTTTTTGTATGCAATCTGCCTGCGGTGTCTATAATCACCACATCCACGTTCCTGCTCCGTGAGGCCTCTATTGAATCAAACGCAACCGCAGCAGGATCAGAACCGCTCTGGTGTTTCACAATCTGTGAGTCTGTTCTCTTTGCCCAGATCTCGAGTTGCTCTATGGCAGCGGCCCTGAAAGTGTCCGCTGCGGCAAGAAGCACAGTCTTTCCCTCTGACACAAACCTGCTTGCAAGTTTTCCGATAGTGGTGGTCTTGCCAACCCCGTTGACCCCAACCGTTAAAATAACAAAAGGTTTTTCTCCTGTGATGACAATGGGTTGGGAATTCCCCAGGAGTTTTGCCATCTCCTCTTTGAGAAAATCCCTCACATTATAGGAATCTTTTATCTCACCCTTCCTTGCCTTGTCCCTGAGGAATTCCACAATATCCGAAGTTGCCTTTATCCCGATATCAGAGGTGATGAGCGTCTCTTCAAGTTCCTC
>DASPUA010000101.1:0-7542 GCA_035623135.1 Thermodesulfovibrionales bacterium
AAAACCATGGTTATTAAAGACGTCAAGGCAAGATATGTCGGTTCCCTATTCGGTCCTCTCTGGATGTTCGCCGCCCCACTTTATCAAATTCTTCTATACACATTTATCTTTTCATTAATACTTAAGGTACGTTTCGAGGAAGGGATGGGGACCTCGTCGTTTGTTACATACTTTCTCGCCGGGCTGATTCCATGGACTTTTTTTGCAGAGGCGACTTTGAGGGGTGTATCGGTTTTTATTGAAAACGCACACATTATCAAGAAGGTAAAGCTGCCGATGGAGGTTTGCATTGCTTCGTTACTGGTCTCTTCATCGATCACTTTTTTTATCTATGCAGTCTTCTATCTTGCAATGCTTATTCTGATGGGAACCCTGAAGCTCTCCTTGATTCCTCTCGTTATACTCCCTTTTATTATTCAAGTGCTTCTCACTCTCGGCCTTTGCTTCGGCCTTGGGAGCATAGCTGTTTTCTTTAGAGATTTGCCGCAGGCAATCAGTATGATTCTCAACCTAGGATTCTTTCTGACCCCCATTGTATATCCATCAAACGCGATCCCCGAAAAGTTCCGCTGGGTATTCGGTATCAATCCCTTCTATTTCATAGTCGAGATTTACAGGGACATACTTATACGTGGCAGGGTTCCTGATGCAATATCATTCATATACCCATTTTTATTTTCGCTCGCAGCCTTTTTTGCCGGTTACTATGTCTTTAGTAAAACAAAAGGGGCATTTAAGGACATTCTCTAATGAAAAGCTTTGTGGTTAAGGCAAATGGTCTTTTAAAGGAATACCATATCTACGACCACCCCTGGGAGAGGTTGAAGGAACTCTTTCTAAAGAGAGCTACGCATAAGGTTTTTAGAGCCCTCGGACCCTTGGACATCGAAGTTCGCAGAGGTGAGACTCTCGGGATTATAGGAGAGAATGGAGCAGGGAAAAGCACTTTTCTCAAAATCATCGCAGGTGTCACGGAGCCGTCATCGGGGAAAATTGCAGTGGAGGGAAAGATTTCTTCCATTCTCGAACTCGGTACGGGATTCAACCCAGAATTCACCGGCAGGGAGAACATATATCTTAACGGGGCACTTTATGGTCTATCGAGAGAAGATGTGAGCGAAAGGATGGAAAAGATCATGCAGTTCGCCGACATCGGAGAGTTTTTTGATATGCCGGTGAAGACATACTCCTCAGGAATGTATATGAGACTCGCTTTTTCTCTTGCCGTGCATGTTGATGCTGATATCATTCTTATAGACGAGGTCCTTACGGTTGGCGATGGCGCATACGAGAAGAAGTGTATCGACAGGATATGGGACCTAAAGAGGAATGGAACTACCCTTCTTTATTGTTCTCACTCTCTTTATACTGTGGCAAACTTCTGTGACAGGGTTGTGTGGTTTAAGGAAGGGAACGTGCAGGGGATTGGCGAGCCAAAAGATATTATCTCGAGATACGAGGATTATCTGAGGGAAAAGGAAGTCCTCGAGGGGCGTGAAATACTCGCCGGAAGGCCTGACACAGAGCAGAAAGTGGCAGGGATAAGAAATGTTGCTATTTTCTCTGGCGGAAAGGAGGCTGGGAGTTCCGTGGACCATTCCTCGGACGTCGAAGTGTTGGTGGATTTCGAAATCTTCACAGACGCAAAGGTTCATGTAGGCTTTGCGGTAGATAGAAACGACGGCCTCTGCTGTTACGGAGACAGTATGCACAGACAGGGACTTGAGCCTTTCAGCGGACCAGGCCGAAAAAATGTCAGAATTCTTTTCAGAAACCTTCCGCTCCTGAGCGGCGCATACAAGTTTGTGATCTTTCTCTTGGATGAAACAAGCATATGCCTTTTTGACAGGAGGGAATCGGCTGTTGTCAAGGTGAGCACCGCCAGAAAAGAGTGGGGCTTATGCTATATGGATCATGAATGGAAGATATAATCTGCGAATTGCGCAAAAGTGAGGCTTACTGGAGTGTCGCACTTAGGTCCGCAAATGCCACAGGGTGATTATTATTTATGGTGCTGCGCCTTATAAGAAAGACGGTTTTGTGTGAACGTCCTATCAGTGAACTATCAAGATGCCTTTATGCAAAAAAAATGTAACTATAAAGAGGTGGTTTCCTTACAACCCGGAGGGATGGAATAAGGTGGCTTTGTCAGCTCGGACTTAAGTTAGTGGATGGGCCTCACAGTCTGTCTCCTTTTTTTTCGCTCCGAGAATATTTCCTCGGGAGCTTGCATGTTCCGACTTTCCGTGTCTTTGAAACTTTTCGCAAAAGGCCTTGTCTCGCAAAGGGAAGAACAACCAGATTGAAAACCTCATAAAAGAAAATTGAGGTTCTTATGAAAAAACAATAGCTATTGAGGTACGGGCGGGGTCGGTGTCACTCTGCTGCCTCTCGGTCTCGTAACCCTTCCCTGTTGTTGAGGAGGTGTTGCAGGACTCGCAGGTGTGGTGACCTGCGCCTGTTTCTCCTGTCTGGTATGGGCGAAGACCTTCACCTCAATTTTTTCCTCGCCCCTCACCATTACCACCTTGTCCGCCTCTATCTCTTTGAGGGTGAAGCCAGTCATGGTCTCTCCCTTTTTCAACGGCCTCGGCTTTCTCCCCTTACCCTGAGCAGCTGTGGATGCCTTCAGGTCTTCGAGATATGCGAGGCTGGTATCACCTGCTATTATTGTTCCGTAGAGCACGAAATCGGGCTTTGGCAGAGGAGGTGCCTCAGGTTTGTCGACAGGAATCTTCCTTTCGGGGTGCATGATGTTTTTCTCTGCAATTATCGTATATTCCATAGGGGATACAGAAGGGCTCACAGCACTTTTTTCTTCCTTTTTTTCTTCCTTGTTTTCGATCTGCTTTTTTGGTGAAGGAAGTGTGAATGCAACCTGGGGATAGAGTAGTGGGGAGAGGGTGTATAGCGCGCAGAGCGTTATTGCTGCCATCAGCAGTATATTCAGCACATTTATATTTCGTATGAGCGCTTTGAACTGCATTCCCTTTCTCCCTTGTTAATATTACCTTAGATAAGGGGATTATGTCTATTTTCTAATCCCTCTTGTCACACCATTCCCTTGCGTTCTGGAACATCCTGAGCCAAGGTGAGGCGACAAGTTCATTCTTCCATTTCTCAGGCATCCATGGCCACTGCCATTTCAGGAATGCCCTCTCGGGATGGGGCATGATTGCAAGATGTCTGCCCTCAGGGGAGCAGAGGGCGGCAATGCCTTCAGGAGAGCCGTTGGGATTGAAGGGATAGGACACGGTTATATTCCCCTCATCATTCACGTACCGTACCGGGGCAAGGCCTTTTTCGATGATATCCTTCTTTATCCCGTTGTGGGGAAAGTAAGCCATCCCCTCTCCGTGAGCAACCCAGATGCCGAGGATCGATTCCTCCATTCCCCTGAGTAGTATCGAAGGGCTGCGAAGAATCTTTACTGCGGAAAACCGGGACTCAAAACGACCAGATCTGTTCCTGATGAACCTTGGCTGAAACCGGTCTTCTATTCCCTGCCAGGG
Organism: Thermodesulfovibrionales bacterium; assembly: GCA_035623135.1. Taxonomy (GTDB): domain Bacteria; phylum Nitrospirota; class Thermodesulfovibrionia; order Thermodesulfovibrionales; family UBA9159; genus DASPUA01. Next base: position 3,513 of record DASPUA010000101.1, read on the forward strand.
AACCCATCCAAGGAGCGCCATGAGCTGGCACCCGTTGCATACACCGAGGCTGAAGGTGTCTTCTCTGTGATAAAACCTCTGGAATTGTTCATGTAGCCCTTTATGAAACCGTATGACCCCTGCCCATCCCTTTGCTGAGTCAAACACGTCTGCATAACTGAACCCACCTACAAAGGCAAGGCCTCTGAATTGGTCAAGGGTTATTTCACCATTTACGAGATCTGCTATGGAGACATCCCATGTCTCAAAGCCTGCATGGTGAAAGGCTGATGTCATTTCCCTGTCCCCATTGCTGCCTTCTTCCCGAATGACTGCCAGTTTTGGTTTTGTTTCACTGCTGAGGATCTCCGGCTGCGTGAGAACAGGGTTGAAGGTGAGACGGAAATGAGGTCCTGTCCTTTGATGGTTATTGTGCTTCTCCTCATCAACGCATTGGGGATTTGCCTGAAGCCTGTCTAAGTGATAACTCGTCTCCTCCCACAAAGTCCTTAGACTCTCCATGTTCTCATCGAGAACGCTTTCATTATTTAGCCTTACACTAATCTTTGTTTCTGTCAGGGTATTCCCTATTGATTGGTGGGGAAGGTTCATATCGCCTAACATTTTGGATATCTTTTCGCTATTCTCCGGCAGATACTCCATTACGAGTCCCGCCTCTTCGGCAAACAGAACAGAGAGTGCAGAAGTCCGTAAGTGCTGAAGTTCTGAGCTTCGAGGGGTCGAGGTTTCTGAGCCCATATCCGCATGGTACCCTGTGCCTCCCTTGATGTCCACATGGAAGCCGCAGTTCCCGGAAAAGGCCATTTCAAGCAACGCCACAATAAGCCCTCCATCACTTATGTCATGGCCTGAAAGGATAAGGTCTTCTTCAATGAGCCTCTGGATTGCCTCAAAGGCCAGTTTCAGCATTGCGACATTGTCGATATCAGGAGATTCATGCCCGATCTGTCCATACACATGAGCAAGGGAAGAACCACCGAGCCTGTATTTTCCCCTTCCCATGTCTATATACAGCAGGTTCGTTTTGCCTGGCCTCTTGATATCAGCGGTGATGACCTTTGTGATGTCTGGGCAGGGTGCGTAGGCTGAGATCACCAGTGAACCGGGTGCCTTGACCACCTCTCTCGCGTCACCCTTCTGTACTACTGCTGCCATGGAAAGGCTGTCCTTACCTCCGTCAACCGCAATTCCCAACTCGAGCATCAAATCCTTCATGGCAATGGCAGCGTCATAGAGGGCTGCGCCCTCTCCGGGGAGTTTTGCAGGCCACATCCAGTTGGCCGAGCACCGTATGTCCTCAATCCTGCTCACCTTTGCCCAAACCATGTTCGTGAGGGCCTCTGCCACCGACATCCTCGCCATGGCCGGAGGGTCTATCAAACCCTTAATGGGCTGTTCTCCTATTGAGAGCGCAACGCCTGTTGTCGCAAAATGGCTCTGGCTGACGACCGCAACATCAGAGACGGTGAGCTGGAGCGGTCCTACACACTGCTGTCGTGCGATCAGGCCTGTCACGGATCTGTCCACTTTATTAGTCAGAAATCTCTTGGAACCCACTGAAACGAGTCTGAGCACCCGCTGGAGTGCATCCGTCACAGGGACATCGGAACTGAATGGCCGGAGCGCCGGGTTGACCCTGCTGAGAAAGAAGGTTTTCTGGGGCATCTCTCCCAGGACCTTCTTCAGGTCAAGGTTCACCGGCATGCTTCCATCCTTTTCATCATGGAGAACAATGTATCCATCCCCCGTGATTACCCCTATAATCGCATAAGGGACCTTCTCCCTGCTGCATAATTGCCCAAACATCTCAGCACTTTTAGGCCTTATGAGAAGGGCGTTGGTTTCCTGATATTCAGCACCCCATATCTCAAGCACGGAAAGACTATGGTCTCCAAGTGGGATTTTCCTTATCTCTATCTTCGCCCCGGCAGGATAGATAAGCTCCTTTATCACGTTGCAGTTTCCCCCTGCTCCCTGATCATGGATGCTTATGATGGGGTTTTCATCCTCCAGTTCAATGCAGGCGCGGATGACCCTGTTCATCTTCTGCTCCATTTCCGCATCACCTCGCTGTACTGCATTGAAATCGAGTTCTTCCACGTTCTCTCCCTGTATCATACTGGATGCTGCTCCGCCACCTATTCCTATGCGATACGCAGGACCACCCACTTTGACAACGAGCATGCCCTCTTCGGGTTCACCCTTCTGTACGTGAGCTGCATCCATCTGGCCGACCCCTCCGGTGAACATAATCGGTTTTATCCATTCCCTCCTCTCCCCGTTGGGGAGCTTCATCCCAAAGGATCTTGTGTATCCCTGGATAACAGGCTCTCCGAATTTGTTCCCGTAGTCAGAGGCCCCGTTGCTCGCCTCAATCTCAATCTGGAGCGGAGTCGCAAGGTTTTCCGGATATGCAAAGGCTTCTTCCTCCCATGGGAGTGTATACCCAGGAATCCTGAGGTTGCCCACGCAGTACGCAGCGGTGCCCGCAACCACGAGCCCTCCTCTTCCCACGGCCTGCACGTCCCGTATTCTCCCTCCGGTTCCTGTTTCCGCACCAGGGAAGGGAGCAACGCCACTCGGAAAGTTATGGGTCTCTGCAGTAAATATAAGGTGATAGAGTTTTTCCTTTTCGATGAAGGGTGAAGGTCTGCCCGGCTTCCCGGGAAGAATTGTTCTTATCCTGTAGCCCTTGATTGCGCTGGAGTTGTCGCTGAACGCGGTGACGCTGTTGTTGGGATTTCTCCTGTATGGTTCTTTTATTATCTCCATAAGGGTATGGGGAATCTCTGTCCCATCGATGGTGAGCTTTCCCTTGAAGAACCAATGCCTTGAGTGTTCACTGTTTGACTGGCTGAGATCAAAACATTCAACATTTGTGGGATTCCTCTTCATATCTTTGGCGAAGAGAAGGTAATAGTAATTGATGTCCCATTCATCAAGGCCAAGCCCCAGTTCCCTGTTGATCCTCTCGATGGCGGTTTTTCCCTCTTCGAGAATTCTCACCTCGCGTACCGGTTCAGGATGTATCCCTGATTCGAAGGACGTTAATCTCTCCCTGTAAGGACATTCGGTCATGCGATCATGAACGAGACCTGACAGGTTCTTCCTAAGTTCTTCGCCTGGCTGCTGATGGAAAAGCAGGCGGTATCTTCTGGAGCATTCAATGCGAGACACCTTTGACAGCCCGCAGCTATGGCATACAGAGACTGCGTTTGTTGACCAGGCAGTGGTGAAGTTCATTCTCGGTCCCACTTCAAGGATGTTCCGTCCATTGTTCAGGAAGGATTGGGAGGAGAGGTAGTGTGGCTCGAAGGTCTCGCGTAAAAGCCATTGCAAGATATTTTTTTCACCCTCTGTGAGTGGCCCACTGCTGTCGATATAAAAACAGTACTCTGTCTCAATGTCCTCCACCTCGCGAGAGACCTTTTCCTTCACGAGGGAGAGGAGGTTATTCTTCTGATTTTCTGAAAGGGCTGGTTTCCTGTAGAAAGAGATCAACGGCAATGTGGTAAACCCTCCTGCAAAAAGATACAGTTACAGCATTCAGCATCATTATAGCAGTAATGCATTATTACATAGGACGGGCAGATGAATAATTTTTATGCGACACCTCACAAGGAAGACCTTCTGGGAGATTTGGGCGTTTTTTCTATGCCTAACTGGCATGCTCATCGTGTTCAGGCGATGACCCTATCCTCAGAGAGAATGCATTTTTCTGTCACAATACCATGGTCCGTCTCAATTTCGAATCGATAATCGCGGATGGAACCACGTGCAACAAGCCCTTCTCCCAGGGTCATAAGAAGCCTTTGGGCTTCTTCAACCGATGCAGTATCCAAGGTCACGAAAATCCTTGCCTTCATATGCCTTTCCTCCCGAATACTCGCCTGAAAATATAATCCACATTCTTGAAATAATGGTTGAGGGAGAAGAGCTCATCCATCATTCTGGGTGTAAGGTATCTTCTCACCTCCTTATCACCGAGCAACAGTCTCCTGAACTCCTTCTTTTCCTTCCAGCTTTTCAT
>DASPUA010000102.1:0-2245 GCA_035623135.1 Thermodesulfovibrionales bacterium
AAAAGCGCTGAGGAAGGCGTATCGGGCGAAGATTCTGGACTGGGTAGTGAAGTCCATGGAGTTCGAGAAGGAGCCGGTAAGTATGGACCGCCTGAAGGAGCTTCTGGAGAAGGAGCAGACAGCACCCGTCCGTTAGATTCAACCCGCTATTTCGAAACAGCGCAGGGAATAAAAACCTATTCCGAAGTTGCCGAAATCCTCGCTGTATCAGTTGCCAAATCCATTGAAGCAATCGTTGACGGAGTCCCTGAAGAGATACATATCACTTCCGAATGGATATGTAAAATCCATGACGACATAGCTGGATCACTGTTCCCTAAATGGGCCGGAAGGTTCAGGGATATTAACGTTCAAGTGGGCTCACACATTCCGCCGCCTTATTATGAGGTCCCTGTCCATGTGCGACTATATTGCGAAGACCTAGCAGTGCGACTGGCATCTGCCGGTGACAGCAAAGACATAGAAAAACATTCAGAAACCCTTGCATACGCTGACTGGCGTTTTCAGTGGATTCATCCCTTCAAGGATTTCAACGGCAGAGTCGGGAGAATTGTTCTTTCAGCAGTACTTTTCGAACTCAAACTTCCACCTGGTGATACCGCTGCTGGGGACCCGGAAAGAAGAGAGCGCTACCTGAAGGCGCTCCATGAGGCTGATGCAGGGGATTTATCGTATTTGAACGAAATATGGATGGAAAGACTTACCAACGCAATGAAGAGGAGCAAAGAGAAGTGAGTTTTCAGGAAACAATGAGGTGGGTGGAGGTGGAATTAAAGGCTGGCAGGAATGACACTGTCCATGACTTCCTTGCCTATCTTGCCGGGCAGATGATTGAGATGAACAAGGAAAAGAACGAAGAGAGCAAAGGCTTTCTCAAATGGCTTGAGCGCGAAATCGGGGCAGAGATTGACATCTTGGCTAATAAAACCGCAATCAAGGAATATCATGACAATGAATTCACCCATTTTCTCGATGTCCTCAAAAAGAATAAAAATAAACTCTCGGTTGATCCTTCAAGCCGGAAGACTCAGGAACTGCTTGAAAAACATTTCACAAGAAGCGTATCAGTGCTTGAACCTTTAAAGACAAAAATACAGGAAACCGATAATCTGATAGACCAGATAGTTTATAAAGTATACGGATTGACTGATGAGGAGATTGAGATTGCGGAGGGGAAAAAGAAATAATAAGAGAACGAGGATGAGAAAAGGATGAGTCTTGAGGAAAACATTCTATTTGCAGTAAGAACGCCGCTTGATATTGATGTAAGGACCACCCTTGATTATTGGAATTACTTGATCACTGTGAAGCATCCGGCTATGAAGGGAAAAGAGGATATTGTGAAAGCAACTCTGCAATCCCCTGATGAGATAAGACAGAGCAGTATTGATAAGGACGTCTTTCTTTACTATAAGCAATCTGATAGACTACATTGTGTAGTTGTTAAGCACATGGGTAGAGAAGGTTATCTGATAACGTCTTACCCGGCCGACAAGGTGAAGGAAGGGGTGGTAGTATGGACAAGGTAGTGGTTTACTATCACAAGGATTCAGACACGATGGATATCTGGTTCGGCAATCCCGAGGATGAATTTGTTTGCGAAGAAGCCGGAGAGGGCATCATCTTCAAAAAGGACAAGAATGGGAAGACGATCGGGATTGAGAAGTTGCATGTGAGTAAAACAGTAGGAGTTGATAAGCCTTTACCTGTAGAAGTGGTCGTTGCGTAATAATAAAGCGCCCTGCGCAGCGCGGAGAAATATAAGCTATTTCTCAACTCCCAGCTCCTTTTTCAGCCATGCCTTGATCTCCTCTGTAATTGCGTACATCCCGTGGCTCGGCGCGTGTTGAGGGTTCTCCATTGCCCTCCTGACAAGCTCAACAGGGATTTCGTCAACCCTCCCTACTGTTGAAGTGATATCGGTCTTCCCTATCTTCAGGAGCATGACTGCAGGCGGCTCGCACTGGGATTCGATGTAGAACATAAAGCCCGCGAGCTCCTGCAGCCGCTTCATGTCCTCGGGCCGTGAGAGAAAACGGGGTTCCATAACCATCTGCGGGGTGGCATCCCATTTGATCTTTTGCAGGATATCAGGTGTTTCCCTGATATCGCTGAGACTGTATATGTCGGACATGTCCAGATCACATTTTTCTTTCTCTTCCATTTCACTCACCTCCCTGCAGGTCTTCGCTCAGGCACGACCGGATAGGGGACCTTTCCCTCGTTCCATTCATGCGAGACGTAA
>DASPUA010000103.1:0-3499 GCA_035623135.1 Thermodesulfovibrionales bacterium
CAGGAACTTCGCGGTCCTGAAGATCTGCTCCCTGCTCTCGATGGCACAGGGACCCGCAATGACCAGAAAGGGTGCTTTACCCCCCACATTCACATGCTCTTTTAGTTTCACCACGGTGTCTGAAGGATGGAAATCCCTGCCCACCAGCTTGTAAGCCTTGGTGACATGGAGTATTTCCCGTACTCCTTTTATGTCCCTGAACAGCGCATCATCCACCCACCCCTGATTCCCTATGACCCCTATGGCGGTCCTTTCAGCACCGGGAATAGCAACCGGCTTGAAACCCATAGAGAGTATCGTTTTTTTTACTTTTTCAATATCCTTGTCACCGGCCGAATGATGCATTACGATGAGCATGAGACACTCCTTTGCTGTTTTCACCCATTTTACACAAGGAAAGAGGGAAATGGCAAAACTGAAGACTAGGAGGGTTTGGCTCCTTTACCCCCTTCAAATGTTACAATAGTCCAGCGACAGCGCAAGGAGCAGTAATTCTTCATGGATGGCATCACAAAAAGGGAGATAGAAATCATCCTCGACTCCACCCACGACGGCATGATCGCAGTCAACGCTGCGGGCGTGGTAACCCTCTTCAACAAAGCAGCCGAGAGGATCACGGGATTAAAGGCAGAAAACGTGATGGGAAAACCAGCAGTGAAGGGTATTCCTAATACCCGTCTCCATTTAGTCCTCTCAAGCGGCGAACCTGAACTGAACCAGCAGCAGGTCCTGGGGAATACCGTAATCATCACGAACAGGGTGCCCATCCGCAGCGAAGAAGGGGAGATTATAGGAGCGGTGGCAGTGTTCCGTGATATCACCGAGATCAAAACCCTTGCCGAGCAGGTCTCTGACCTCTGGAGGGTGCGGAGTTTGCTCGAGGCAGTGATCGAGGCGACCGAGGACGCTATCTCTGTGGCAGATGACAGAGGCAGAACCATTATCGTGAATTCCGCCTACACCCGTATCACGGGCCTCCCCAAAGACGCGGTGATCAACAAGCCGGTCACGGTCGATATTGCTGAGGGCGAGAGTATGCATATGAAGGTGCTCAGTTCGGGAAAGCCGGTTCACCGTGTGCGCATGAAGGTGGGCCCTGCAAAAAAAGAGGTGATCGTGAATGTTGCCCCTATCTTCATAGAAGGAAAAATCAAGGGGAGCGTGGGAGTAATACACGATATCTCCGAAATTATCTCACTCACTGAGGAGCTTTCGAAGGCCAAAAAGCTCATACGCCACCTAGAGGCACGATACAGATGGGAAGATATCATCGGTGAAAGCCCTGTGATGGAGAGGGCAAAGGAGCAGGCGAAAATGGCAGCCCAGACCCCTGCCACCGTACTTTTGCGCGGAGAGAGCGGCACAGGGAAGGAACTCTTTGCCCACGCGATCCACAATGCAAGCCTGAGGAAGAAAGGACAGTTCATGAGGGTGAATTGTGCCGCCATATCAGAGAACCTTCTCGAAAGTGAACTCTTCGGATATGAAGAGGGAGCCTTCACCGGGGCAATAAAGGGAGGAAAAAGAGGGCTTCTCGAAGAGGCACATGGCGGGACCATCTTCCTTGATGAGATAGGGGACATCACACCCCATATGCAGAGCAGGCTCCTGAGGTTCCTCCAGGAAAAAGAGATCATCCGTGTGGGCGGGACAAGGCCGATCCCTGTGGATGTGAGAGTCATCTCAGCCACAAATGCGAACCTTGAGCTGAAGGTCCATGCAAAGACCTTCAGGGAAGACCTTTACTACCGCCTCAACGTCATCCCCATTCATGTGCCGGCTCTCAGGGAACACAAGGAAGACCTGCGCGCCCTCGCAGAGCATATCATGTTTAAACTCAACCAGGATTTCGGGCGTGAGGTGCGGGGACTGTCTGAAGAAGCAATCCAAACCCTTATGCTCTATGACTGGCCTGGAAATGTGAGAGAGCTCGAAAATGTGCTGGGGAGGGCTATGATCTCAATGCGTCCCCAGGAGACGGTCATGGACCTGGGACATCTCCCCCCGCTCCCCTGCGAGAATATAGGCACGACTATCCCCCTGCAGATTCGGGTGCAGCCGCTTGAAAAGACCCTTCAGGAAGCTGAGCGCAATGTTATTGTGCAGGCGCTCAAGGAAACAAAAGGCAACCGTACAAAGGCAGCGCTCCTGCTGGGTGTTTCGATGCGGAGCCTCTTTTACAAGATAGGAAAGTACGGGTTGAAATAATGCTGCTCTCAGACCGCACACCACACCGATGCCTTGCAAAAAGGGGCAGGGTTTCGTAGATTATAACAGGAGACAGGGATGAAGACAGAACTGAGCCCGCAAACAGAGAATGATCCCAGGACCTGGGAGGAACAAAGCGGTCTGCTTGCCTTTCTTTCCAGAATCCAGGAAGAGGTCTCTAGGTTTGAGAGCACCTTCGGATTCGGAATCTCAAATCTTGTCATACCTCCTCAGGAAATAGATGGCAGCATAAGCCATATAAGTTCTGTAGCCTTTGTTCTTATCCTCACCAACGAATTCCTTTCCAGAAGAACCTATTGCCTTTACTCTGTGCTCTCTCACAGGGAGCTTTCAGGGCATATCGGGCTCTATTCCAACGGCAGGATAGAGACACTGAAAACCTTAATGCCGCTCAGGGAATTCGGCCGGGGAAGAGCGGCACTCTACGACTGGCTGAGAGAGCTTGTAAGGGCATCGTGTGACAAACGTTAGCGGTCCGGGGGAATACAACGCGCCCCGCTCTGCAGGCATCCTCATCATCGGCAATGAGATCCTTTCAGGTAAGGTCAAAGACAGCAACTCATCCTTTCTCGCATCAGAATTGAGGGCCCTCGGCGTGTGCCTTATGCGCATCTCGGTCATCCCTGACGATATCGAGGTGATTGGGAGAGAGGCGGTGCAGTTCTCGGAAGCCTATGACCTCGTCTTCACCTCAGGAGGCGTGGGACCCACGCACGACGATGTCACGACTGAAGGGATTGCAAAGGGCTTCAAGGTAAAGGTCGTCCCGCATCCTGAGCTGGTGGCCTATTTCCATACCCACTATGGTGACAGAGTGAATCCTGCGATCATGAAGATGGCAGAGGTCCCTGAAGGGGCTGAACTCATCCACGCACCTGGCATGGGATTTCCCCTCGTTTTGTTCAAAAACATCTTCATCTTACCAGGTATCCCCCAGTATCTCATAAAGAAATTCTCTGTAATAAAAGAGAGGTTCCGCTCAACTGCGATCCATCTCAAACGTCTTTTCCTCAGGGCCAATGAATCTGATATCGCAGAGACCCTTAACTCGGTGGTGAGGACATACAGTGATGTCGCCTTCGGCTCATATCCCATCCTCGAAAATCCGGAATACTCCATTATTGTGACCGCGGAATCCAGGTCGGAAGATGCACTAAACCAATCGGTCGCAGAGCTCATCTCCAGACTCCCCCGCACTGTCATCGTGAGGGCGGAATAATTCTCTTAGATCTTCCCCATTGCTGCCAGGTAGAGGGTGAATTCATTCTCA
>DASPUA010000104.1:0-2997 GCA_035623135.1 Thermodesulfovibrionales bacterium
GGCTGATCTCTGTCCCCCTCATCTTTCCATCTGCCCCTATCCCTATCAGTATGAAATAGAGAGGACGCTGGAAGACGGAATAGTCTGTTGTATACGGCCCATTCGGGCTGAAGACGAGCCCCTCATATACGCCCTCTTCAAATCCTTGTCGGACGAAACGATTATTTATCGCTTCGGTTATCGCCTTATCCATATTCCGCATGATCGACTAGTGAGGTACTGTCAGATTGATTACGATCGCGAGTTGGCTTTTGTTGCCGTCACCCCTGATAAACAGAACATTATCGGCGACGTGAGAATAAGTAAACTGCCTGATCTCGAGAATGCAGAGCTTTCGATCCTTATTTCGGACGCATGGCAGGGCAAAGGAATCGGCAAGATTCTCATGGAATACAGTCTGGGAGTCGCTAAGGGAATAGGATTGAAGTCGCTCTGGATGGAAGTCCTGAAGAACAACCGCCGGATGCTTGTGCTGGGGCAGAAATTTGGCTTCAAGCAGGCATATGACGATGAAGACATGGTGAGGGTTGTGCTCGAACTATCTTCCTCAAAAGGATGCATGACGCTTTAAGGCGTACTGCGGACAATGGGGTGACCTGTGCTGTACTCATCACCGGGAGGCGCATGAAACTCCAGAGAAGGACAGGGCGGAGTGGCAATTCTGATCGCAGTCTCCAGGTGTGCTCGGCACAGTCATACCCATGGCTGATGTGTGTGGTATTAGGAAGAACGTCAAATCAGCTCAGTTACTGTTTGTTCATATCCTAAAGTTTGTGAGGATTGTGACGGGGTCAAGACAATTACAGCTTCTCAATGAGTTTCACAAGGACAGGGAAAGCGTTTTTCACTTCGGCAATGTCAGCTTTAAGAAGGCGTACTCCTTCCTTTACGTGTTTGAGAAAGTATCTCTTGCCCTTTTTCTGTGAAAGAAACGCATACGCGCCGAGGGCCTGCATGTGCCTCTGGAGCCGGCATGGTAGAAGGACTGTAGTAAAATCGTCCCTGGAAAAGGTGCTGTCATCTTCTGTTCTTTTGGAGAGGTAATAGGCAAGGAGAGAATTCCTCATGTCATGGTCAAGCGGGTGATAGGGGTCCCAGAGGATTGATGCAAGGTCATAGGTAGGCGGTCCGATTCGCGCTCCCTGATAGTCTATGACCCTCGGCATATTTCCGTCAGTAATCATGATATTCTGTGACTGAAAGTCCCGATGGATTATTGTTTTGGGAAAGGCATCGGCTATTGATGCAAGTGTATGGAACTCCTGTTCGAGCGCATCGGGTTCTGGGATTGTTATTTGTCTGAGGCCGGAAACAAACTCTTCAAGGAAATAGGTTGTTTCCCAGCGGAAGTGGTCATAATCGAATATACGTCCCTGTAATGTCGGGCAATCATGAATGCGCCGGGTGGCGTATCCATGGAGTTTAACAAGGATTTCCACCACCCTGGAGTAAATGCCTGTAACGTGCTGCCGATCACGGGGCAATTTGAGGTATGAGTACAATGATGTGTCCCCAAGATCCTGGAAGAGTGCACGCTTGTGCGCAGCATCGACCACGAGAAGCTCAGGGACTGGTATTCCGCAGGAACTGAAAAACTGCGTATAGGTAATCTGACGCTCAAAATCATGATCATGAGGGCTACATTCCATAAGAACCACACTCTTCTGTTCATTACGTATTCTGAAGAAATGTCGGTCAGAACCGCCAAATCCAATGAGAATCGCTTCGGCTGTTCCAGCATATGGGATATCAGACCTCTCGCCTTTTTGATGAAAGTAACCCGCGAAAAGCGAATCTGACAGGGAGACAATCTTCTGCTCTTTGGCATAGAGTGATGGCTGCATCTCGGATTCAGCAAGATCAATATTATAGTCAGGTCCGATGATTTGATTTACATGAGCGCCAACGACGCATGCTCCCGGTAACACGATACAATTCCTGAGGTGGGAACCGTCTCCAATCACGCAACCAGCTTCGAAGACTGTATGGCCGTCAACATCAATGGCTCCACAGCGCGCGCTTGGAGAACAGTAGATTGTTTCGCCATCTAGTCTGAGGGCGTCCAGAATCGCGGAGGCGTACGTTGCCGGGGTACCCACATCGGTCCATGGACAGCCGGTGACATCCAGCACCTGCACCTTGTGGCCTGCCGCTGCTGCAGCAAGCCAGGCCACAGTTGCATGCGAGATCCCCTTTGGGAGGAATTCCAGTATCTGAGGGGAGTAGAGAGCGATGCCGGTAAACGCCACTTTCCTTGTCATGCGGTCAGGGTTCGGTCTGGATTCCCCCGGATTCTCCACATCAATAACATAGTTAAATTCGTTTATAACCACGTTGCTGAACTGCGGGTGCTCATGGGTTACAAGCGTGGCGATATTCCCTGAAGAAAGATGTGTCTCGACAAGCGGGCCAAAATCCAGGTCCAGGATGATGTCCGTATTATGAACCAGGAACAGACCTCCGGACAGAAAAGCCTTAGCGTTCTTTAGTGCGCCGCCAGTGCCGAGGATTGGATTCTCAGGGAAGAAGGTGATGCGCTCAGCGTAGGGGGAATGGCTTGCCCACTCCCTAATCATTTCAGATCTGTAATAAAGGTTCATCCCGATCTTGCCGGTGCAGACAGGAGCGACCTTTTCAAGGATGATCTCGATGAGGGGTCTTCCAAGAACAGGAAGAAGGGGTTTCGGGAGATGTTCAGTTATGGGACGCAATCGCTCGCCAAGTCCTGCAGCAGGAAGAAACAGAGTTATGGGCTCAGTCATATTGCAGGAAACGTTTCCTTGTGGTTTTGTTGAAGTGCATGCATTGTGCTTGCCACCACTCCTCCATATGGTCCAGTGTCTCCCCTCTTTCGATCTCTTTCCTTAATCTCGCAGTTCCTGCAAGGATATCGAAAGGCATTCTTTTAGTCTCATACTCGTAGGGAGGGTCTCTCCAGAGCAATTCAGACGGGTAAAGGTCTCTCACTGACTTCAAGATAGCGACGGCTGTCTTGAA
>DASPUA010000105.1:0-2824 GCA_035623135.1 Thermodesulfovibrionales bacterium
GAGCAACAACCGCCCGTCCTACCCCTTTCTTCCTCTTCTAGGAAGTTGTCGAGACTTTTATTGGTAATACCCTGTTAAAGCTATAATGGTTGTGGTGTTACTTCAACCCTTTTCCCTTTTCACCTAACCTCTTTTGTTCTACGAGCCTTTTATGCTCAACTTACTTTATCCAGGTCGAAAGGATGGTGGAAGTTGACCAAGCTGTATCATGCAGGTCTTCTTGCCTACGAAGTTATTCGGTCCTTCTCCCACCACAACCATTTTTGCTTTCACTCATTCCACCGAACAGGCCACCGTATCCTCAAAGTTCCGCTGATCTCTCAAGAGCGCAAAGATCACCTTGATTAACTTGATGGCCACCGCGCACAGAATCTCCTTTTTCCGTGGCAGTTGGCCAAACCGGTTCTTGGTCTGCAATTTCCTCTGATAATATTCTTGAAAGTATCTGCTGAGGACAACCACCCTCATGCTCATCAAGAAAAGATGCTTCCTCAAAAGCCAGCGCCCTTTTTTCGAGATAAACTTCCGGCTGACCCGGTACCCAGAATCACTCTCCTGGGGATCATATCCCGCATATTTGACGATCTGCCTGGCACTCTGAAAGTAGGAAGGATTCCCCAATTCTCCCAAGAAGACAGCGGCTGAAATAGGCCCTATGCCAGGGATAGACAGCAGATACTCCGCCTGAGGGATCTCCTCTAACATCCTCTTGATCTCCCGCTCAATGTCTTTGATCATCAGATCCGTCCGTTTTACTTCCTCCAGACACATCTTTAGCCGATATCGATCAGCGCTCCCGATCTGCCGCAGTCCAATGCTCTCCTTTGCCGCCTGATGTAGCGCCGTTGCTTTCTGAGAAGCTTCTGCCCTCCTGCGGGAGGCCCGCCCGATCATCTCTTTGAGTGCCGATACCTTAAAAGTCACCACATCCTCCGGAAAAGGACACCTCTCGAGGAGAACCCACAACCCCCTGGAGTGCATCGACCAGAAGACCCTCTTCAGCTCAGGAAAGTAATCATCCAGGGCCGCATGTAACGAATTCTTGGCACTCACATTGCGTCCCTGAATCTTCTCCCGTACCTTCACCAATATCCTCAGGTGCCTCATCCTGCCATCTTCGATCACCGTATCGATGTATTTGCCCTCCCTCGTGATGTTAGTGAGGGTCAGAGCGTCTCGTTTATCGCTCTTGGCTGAGGAACTCTCGTCAAGCTCCCGGTGGTGCTTCAGGGCCGTGGTCCTTACAAACCGCACCTCATACCCTTTCCCTTTTGCAAAATAGGCAAACTTCCTCCAATAATGACCCGTTGGCTCCAATCCAATAAGCACATCGCTCAACCCATGCTTCGCCTTTAACCCTTCTGTTATCTTCACAAACCCTTCAAATCCCTCTCGGGAGTTCGGCATCTTGGGATAACTTCCCAGAACCTTCCCCTCCTTGTTCATAAACCCCACCGCGTTGAATGCACTCCCGATATCCACCCCTACTACCAAGGTCGTTTCCCCTATCCTTTGACGCCTCCCTACCTGCTTGCTATAATCTCTCTCAGACATGGTAATTTCTCCTTTCTGTTTTGTTGTTTTTGGACAATTCAACTTTAACAGAAGGAGATTACCATGTCTCTCTCCACACTTCCTTATAGTAAGCTGAAATCCACGAAGGACCAAATTGGCAGATTATGCTTGATTGCAATCAGTAATCGATGAAAGGTGTCTCTCCTTCAATAACCTTAGGGATGGAGAATTCAGGGCGAGCCTTGCCTGACCTTTTAATATCAGTATCTCCTTTTTCACTTCAGCCCAGCCTTGCGCAAGGGGTTAGCGACTTTATCTGTTTGAGATTGATCCTTAAATGGAAGCCTCTTCACATAGTAGTCCAATGAGAACTTCGGATTTATTCTGAGAACTTCTGCCGCTTCATCACGGGCCTCCTTCTCTCGGCCCATTAAACTATATGTGTTTGCGAGGTTAAGATGCGAAAAAATATTATCAGGCGCAAGTTGAATTGCTTTCTTAAGTGTCGAAACTGCCTCCTCAAATCGGCCCGAATTACGGAGTGTCATGCCGAGCAAACGATATAAGTGGGCCGAACCAGTAGGGGTGAGTCGGATTGCTTTTTCCAATATGGGAATGGCTTCTTCTTGCCTGCCTACATAGTTTAGACTCTCGGCATAAGAGGAAAGGATGCCCGTATCACCGGGATTGAGTGCCACAGCCCGTTCCCCTTCGGCAATCGCTTTGTCATATTCCCTTGTCATGGTGTAGAGCATACCCAATAAGGCGTGGGGTCTGGCTATGGAGTCATCTAGGGCAATGGCTTTTTGGGCCAGCTCGATCCCTTTCCCAAGAGCCTCCTTAGGGGACTTCGTATTGCCCAGCCAATAATCCATCAGACAGGTTAGACCGAGGCGAGAATAACCCATTGGATTGTCCGGACACATAGCAATCGCCTCCTCCGCCAACCGCCTGTTCAAGTTATTTTCCTCGATATTCCCAATTGTGCGGGGACACTGTATTAATTTCATATAGCAATCAAGACCTTGCTTCCCCCTGTAATATTTTTCGGCAAGTTTTTCGGCACTTGAAACGTCTCCCCCCGTTAGCGCTAGCTTCGATTGTACGCCCGTCAAAATCTTTATGGTGATCTCATCCTGCAGGGCAAATATGTCTTTCAGATCCCGCTCGTAGCGCTCCGCCCAAAGGTGATTCCCTGTGAGAGCGTCGACCAACTGAACGCCGATCCGAACACGGTCGCCAGACTTCTGAAAGCTCCCCTCCAGCACATACCGGACACCCAGCTCCTCGCTTACCTGCTTGACCTTCA
>DASPUA010000106.1:0-4147 GCA_035623135.1 Thermodesulfovibrionales bacterium
GCAGCAGGGATTCTGGTGGGTATTGTCTGTGTGGCATCGGTGACCATCGTGGTGGGTGCCATTTTCGGTACGGTCGTGGGATATGCAATAGAGGTAATGACAAAAGAGCAGAGCGCCGGTGAGAGTACTCTTGAGGGAACAAAGGTCAGATAAGGAACAGCATTTGAGGGGTCCGGGCTATTCTTGCGGAGTTAACTCGCGAATAACGTGCAAAGGGATTTTCCAAGGCATTGCTTTACCATCTGCAGTGGAAGGTTCAGCTCAGGAAATTTCTCAATGGGAGAGTGAATTTCAATGTGAAAGAACTCTCTTTTGAGGGCTGTAAATTTGGGAAATGGCTTTGTTCAGATGAAATCACCCAGTATGCCTCCACCCCTGCAATACAGGAGATTATGAAGTGGCATACCGAGCTTCTTGCAATCGGCAAACAGGTCTATGACCTAAAGATACGTGGCAAGGTGACTGCCGCACAGAGGGAGTTGAGGAAGCTTGAACCAATCAGCATGAAGCTTAGCGCCCTGTTGACCGCCCTAAAGACGATAAACAAGAATGAGGATTCTCCGGGCAGTGAAAGAGGAGCCTTGCCATGTTGATGTTCGTCTCTCAACCTACCACTGCTCCCAGTGAATATTTTCCTCCTTAAACTTATCCAGAGCTTTTCCCTGGGAACACCGATGGGTATAACATTAAGGGGTGCGATATGCCCTGGAATGTTGAGAATTTTTCTTACATTCGCAACCCTTCAGTGAATGCCCTACACTTCTCCGGGAATAAGGAGTGTTAAGAGTTCCATTTTCCATATCATTCTCCGGGTGTTTCAGTCTGAGGAGTGCTCCCGGATCTTCTCCTAGCCCTGCAGTACGTAAATGCCTGGTGCATCACCAAGAGGGGGATAACCCCTCTCAGAAGCCCCTATGGAGGGCGGCGGTATCAGACCGCGGGAATGGCTCACAAGCCAGCCCTCCCATGCAGGCCACCAGGAACCCTCATGCCTCGGGGCAACCGTTTGCCATGTGTCTGGATCCACATATGGTTCTGTTTCCCCCTTCATACGTATCTGGTAAGTACGCCGTGGGTGGCCGGGTTCGCTCACCACGCCTGCATTATGACCTCCGCTCGTGAGGACAAACGTGATACCGGTATCTGCGAGGAAGTGAATTTTGTAGACCGAATGCCATGGCGCGACGTGATCCTTTTCCGTTCCCACCACAAAGATGGGAACGCGAATATCACTAAGGGCGACCGGCCTGCCACCAGCCTCATAACGGCCTTCTGCAAGGTCATTATTGAGAAAAAGCTTTCTTAAATACTCCGAGTGCATCCGATAAGGCATTCTCGTGGTATCAGTATTCCAGGCCATAAGGTCAATCATGGGCTCACGTTCACCTAGGAGATAGTCGTGCACCAGACGTGACCAGATGAGATCGTTGCTCCTCAGAAGTTGGAAGACTCCGGCCATCTGTTTGGCATCAAGATATCCCTGGTCCCACATGAGATTCTCGAGATAGTTTACCTGGCTCTCATCAATAAACACCATGAGCTCCCCTGCCTCGGTAAAGTCCGATTCTGCAGCAAAAATAGTCATGCTCCCCAACCGCATATCACCGTCCCGCGCCATGGCCGATGCCGCAATATAGAGAAGCGTGCCGCCCAGACAATATCCTACAGCATTAACCTTCTGCTCAGGAACTATTGCCGAGACCGCATCAAGTGCCTCCATCACGCCGAGGGTCCGATAGTCTTCCATGGTAAGATCGCGATCTTCAGACCCGGGATTCTTCCAGGAGATCATGAACACAGTATGTCCCTTATCAACCAGATACCTCACCAGGGAATTATGTGGCGAAAGGTCAAGGATGTAGTACTTCATAATCCACGCGGGTATGATCATGACGGGTTCTGCATACACTGTTTCGGTGGTGGGTGTGTACTGGATCAGCTCAATAAGTCTGTTGCGATACACCACCCTCCCGGGTGTAATCGCGAGAGTCTTACCCACTTCGAACGCTTCCCCGCCCACAGGCTTCTTGCCAGTGACTGCCCTTTCCCAGTCCTGGATGAAGTTCAGCATCCCCCTTATTAAATTGCTCCCTCCCTGGCGCACTATGCCATCCAGGATCTCAGGGTTCGTGAGAAGGAAGTTCGAAGGGGAAAAAATGTCGATGAACTGCCGGGTCAAGAAAGATACCACATCCTCGTGGTGGCGGGAAACGCCCTGAATTCCTGTAGTCGCATCATGCCACCACTGCTCAGCCATAAGAAATGACTGGCAAAGAATATTGAAAGGCCAGCGCTGCCATTCCGGGGCAGAGAAGCGGTGGTCCTCAGGAGGAACCTCAATATACGGTTTTCGCACAGTGTTGAGCGTAGAACGGCAAAAATGCAGAGTGAATTGCAGGGACTCACGCGCTGCCTTTTCCAGGAGCTGTGCCTGGATCCCCGGAGAAATCGACAGGTGCACGAGCCAGTCGAAATAGGCTGACAAGAGTGAGGCAGGGGAGATGCCCAGGGTAAGGCGTCCGAGCCATGCATGGGCCAGCCGGTCCAGACTGGGAACGCTGGGTGGCGAGGGAGAGCATGATTTTTTCATCCCGCTCCTCCTGAAAAACTCATCCCTTCCTGACAGATTTCTTCACTGTCCTCTCTTTACACTATACACCGTATTTTTTACACTTCAACCTATGAATGCCAGGTCTTTCCCTCGCGTTAATAAATGAAAGATTCCCACGCAAGCTGTAAAGCCTGAAAAAGTTACGATACATTTTCGACGTAGAAGTGTAAGTGGACCATTATGCACGGGCGTACCCGATCTTTAGTAGGATACGAGGCTATAGGAGGGTTGAGCAGATGCTCCATAGCCTTAGGAGGTTCAGCAGGGATGAGGTGGCGCAGGAAAGGCATAGGATATTGAGATTTTATGATACTTATGGGGAGAAAGCGACAAAGGAAGCCTTTGGGGTAGACCGGAAGCTCATCCATGTGTGGAAGAGGAGGCTGAAGGTAAATGACGGGCATCTTGAGGCGCTCATTCCCTACTCGACAAGGCCGATAAGGGTCAGGAGGATGCAGGTAGATCCCCGGATTATTCAGTGGATACGGCAGATGAGACAGGAGCACCCCGGGATGGGCAAAGAAAAGCTCAAGCCCTTTGTGGACAAGTACTGTAAAGAAGCACATATTCCTTCTGTATCCGAATCGACCATAGGAAAGATCATCAAACGGCACAAGTTCTTTTATTAGAGGTCCGGACGGGTATATCACGATCCGCGCAGAGGGATAAAGGATCCGCTGAGCAAGTCTAAGAGGCTTCGCGTACAGCACGCTCCCAAGCATACGGAGTTCGGACACTTCCAGGCAGACTCTTCAGTAAAGTTCATGGATGGCATCAAGCGATATATGATCTCGGCAATAGACAGCACCCTGAAATTCTCCTTCTCTTCCTGCTACAGCCAGCTCACCAGCAGGGCTGCCAAAGACTTCCTCTCAAGGCTTGAGGTGGTCTACCCCTTACCCATCAAGTCCCTCCAGACTGACAACGGCGCCGAGTTCCTGGGGGAGTTTGATGCCTATCTCAAGCACAAAGGCATACCCCACTTCTTTACTTACCCACGCTGCCCAAAGATAAACGGCTGTATTGAACGATTTAACAGGACTCTGAAGGAAGAGTTCATCAACAATAACCTTCACCTCATCGATGACTTGCCCCGATTTAGAGAACGGCTCATTGACTACCTTATCTTCTACAATACCCTAAGGCCTCACAAAACACTGGGCCTCAAAAGCCCCATGGATTACCTCATCTCCCAAGGAGCTACGTCGAAAATGATTGCAACCCGTACAAAGCCTTTACAGGCTGGAAAATTGAGATATAATTTCTATAAAATCATCCCATAACAATTTTTTGTACGCACAGGGCAGAAAGGATTCACCGGGCAGTGAATAGTCATGTCTGAGGGCGCAGTAATTCTGAGCAGTGTGAGGACTGGCATAGGTAAATTCGGCCGATCCCTTAGAGACATATCTGCCCAGCGCCTGGGAAGCATAGTGATAGCAGAGGCGTTGAAAAGAGCGGGTCTCGAGCACCGGGATGTGGATGAGGTTATTATAGGCAATGTGATTTCTGCCGGCCTTGGTCAGAATCCTGCCA
>DASPUA010000107.1:0-6274 GCA_035623135.1 Thermodesulfovibrionales bacterium
AAGTCTCCTGACGAGATTGAAAGGATGGCAAAGGCATGCCGTATTGTGGCTGGGACCCTGAGGGCACTGGAGGGTGTGGTGAGGCCAGGGGTTTCGACAAGGGAGATTGAAGAGTTCGTTGAAAAGATGGTGGTTGCGAAGGGCGCGGTGCCTGCGTTCAAGGGATACAGAAATTACCCCTCAAGCATCTGCACCTCTGTCAATGACCAGGTTGTTCATGGTATCCCTTCTTCTCTGGTGTTAAAAGAGGGAGACATTATAAGCATAGACCTGGGCGTATTTCTTGACGGCTTCTATGGAGACGGTGCGGTCACCTTTCCTGTTGGTGCGATAAGCCCGCTTGCGGAGCGGCTTATCAAGGTGACGAAGGAGTCTCTCACGCTCGGTATTGAACGGGCAAAGCTTGGCAACAGGATATCCGATATCTCTCATGCGATTCAAAAACATGTAGAGAAACATGGCTTCTCTGTGGTGAGGGCCTTTGTGGGTCACGGAATTGGGAGATTATTGCATGAAGAACCCCAGGTTCCAAACTTCGGTGATCCTGGTCATGGACCGAGACTCAAGGAAGGTATGACATTGGCAATTGAGCCGATGGTGAATGCGGGCGGGTACGAAATATCTATCCTGGAGGATGGGTGGACCGCAGTTACTGCTGACGGCTCCCTTTCGGCACACTCTGAAGATACCATTGCCATTACAAGGCACGGTCCAAGAATCTTGACTAAAACAGTGTAAAGTATTATAATTTAAAGCTTAATGCCGAAAGAAGAGAATATAGAGGTTCAGGGGACAATTGTTGAGACACTCCCCAATGCGATGTTCAGGGTTGAACTCGAAAACGGAAAGGTTATTCTTGCGTATGTGTCGGGTAAGATGAGAATGCACTTTATAAAAATCTTACCAGGGGACAAGGTGTCGGTGGAACTCTCTCCCTATGATCTCACAAAGGGAAGAATTACGTACAGGTTTAAATAGGAAAAGGCAACGCTTGCAATTGAAGTCTCATCTGAAAACAGTTCTGAACAATACTTATAGGCGGGGTTAGACTATGAAGGTTATGGCATCAGTTAAACCAATTTGTGCGAAGTGTAAGGTAGTGAAAAGAAAAGGAGTGATAAGGATTATCTGTGAAAACCCTAGGCACAAACAGAGACAGGGATAGGAGGAGGGATGGCGAGGATCGCTGGTGTTGATTTACCCAAGAACGAGAGGATAGAAATCGGTCTTACAAGAATATTTGGTATCGGAAGATCGCTGTCTCAACAAATACTGAGCGAGACAGGAGTTAACCCTAATGTGAGGGTCAAGGATCTGAGAGATGAGGATATTGTTAAGATACGAAATGTGATCGATAGGGATTTTAAAGTAGAAGGTGATCTCAGGCGCGAGGTGTCTATGAACGTAAAGAGGCTCATTGACATTGGTTCGTATAAGGGTCAGAGGCACCGTCTCGGGCTGCCGGTCCACGGGCAGCGGACAAAGACTAATGCGCGCACCCGGAGAGGCCCCAGAAAGCTGGTTGTGGGCAAGAAGAAGGAGGCATAACATCTATGGCCCAGAGGAAAAAGACTTCGAAAAAGGAAAAGAAAAATATCCACACCGGTTCCGCCCATATCCAGGCAACCTTTAATAACACTATTGTGAGTATTACTGATCAGAATGGTAATGTGGTTGCATGGTCGAGTTCAGGCAGTCTTGGATTTAAGGGTTCCAGAAAGGGAACGCCGTATGCCGCGCAGATGGCGGCAGAGGCTGCTGCAAAAAAGGCGATGGATTTTGGTATGAAGCAACTGGATGTGTTCGTCAAAGGACCTGGTGCAGGAAGGGAGTCGGCCATCAGGGCATTGCAGGCTGCCGGTCTTGATATTAATCTCATCAAGGACGTGACGCCTGTTCCCCACAATGGGTGCCGGCCGCCAAAGAGGAGGAGGGTCTAGTGTCAAGATACATAGGGTCAGTATGCAGAATGTGCCGGAGGGCAGGGGAAAAACTCTTTTTCAAAGGTGACAGGTGTTTTACTGAGAAATGCGGGGTGGAGAGGAGAAAATATCCCCCGGGCCAGCACGGGCAAGGCCGGGGAAAACTCTCAGATTACGGCGTGCAGCTGATGGAAAAACAAAAAGTGAGAAAGCCATACGGACTTGTCGAAACCCAATTCAGAAGATATTTCCATGAAGCAGAGCGGCGCAAAGGTATTACGGGTGAAGTCCTTCTCCAACTCCTTGAGTGCCGCCTTGACAACGTAGTATACAGAATGGGGTTTTCGGCAAACAGGAGGCAGGCGAGACAGTTGATCACTCACGGACATTTTAAGGTAAACGGGAAACCCGTAAGCATACCCTCCTATGTCATACGGGCGGGTGATGTGGTTGAGGTCAGGGAGTCGAGCAGGGATATACAGTCGATTCAGGAGAATCTGGCCAAGGCCGAGCACCGCGGGCTTGCCAGCTGGCTCGAGATGGACGCGACTAATTTTAAGGGGAAGATTGTGCATGCTCCTTCCAGGGAGGAAATACAGCTTCCTGTACAGGAACAGCTTATCGTTGAATTTTATTCCAAATAAAATCAGGTCAAAAAATTTAAGGCATAGGAGGCCTTATGGATTTAAGAAAAAAAGGCTTTCAATTACCCGATAAGATTCGGTTTGATGAAGAGACGCTGACCGATAATTATGGGAAACTGATCGCAGAACCCTTTGAAAGGGGGTATGGCCCTACGTTGGGGAACGCCCTCAGAAGGGTGTTGATTTCGTCTTTGGAAGGTGCAGCGGTCACCGCGGTAAAGATAAAGGGTGCACTCCACGAGTTTTCCCATATCACAGGGGTGAAAGAAGATGTTATGGATATTATCCTTAACATAAAAAAACTGAGATTTAAGATGTATACGGACAATAAAAAAATCGCTGCCATTAAGGTGAGTGGTCCAAAGGAAGTGAAGGGTGGGGACTTGCGTGTGGACTCAGGCATTGAAGTGCTTAATCCCGAACTGGTGATTGCCACGCTCGATAAGGGAGTATCTTTTGAGGCCGAGATGTACATAAGAAAAGGAAAGGGATATGTCGCTTCTGAGTTGAACAAGGAAGGGGATCTCCCTGTCGACATGATTGCCATAGACTCGGTGTTCAGTCCTGTCAAGAAGGTAAACTTCTCTGTTGAGAAGGCCAGGGTGGGTAGGGCCACGGATTATGACAGGCTGGTGATGGAGATATGGACAGACGGGAGCATTACGCCCCCACACGCAGTCTCGCAGGCGGCATCCATAATCATAGATTACATGGACCTGTTTATATCTGAAGAAGAGGGTACAGACGTGGAGTATGAAGAGAGTGCAGCCATGGCATCCGCATCGGGCAGCGCCTCTTTGAATGAGAATCTCTTGAAGAATGTGGATGAGCTGGAACTCTCGGTGAGGGCCTCCAACTGTCTGAAGAATGCGAATATCAAAACCATCGCTGAACTGGTACAGAAGTCAGAGTACGAGATGCTAAAGACAAAGAATTTTGGTCGAAAGTCGCTGAATGAGATAAAAGAGATACTCCATTCCATGGGGTTACACCTTGGTATGAGAATTGACACGGATGCAGTTAAGTAATGGTGGGGGGATGAAAAGGTATGCGTCATAGAGTTTCCGGGAAACTATTTGGTCGGACTGCGAATCAGAGAAAGGCCCTCCTGAGGGGGCTTATGGCATCATTATTCGAGCATCAGAGGATAGAGACAACACTGGCTAAGGCCAAGGAAATAAAAAAACTGGCGGAAAGAATCATCACCCTTGGGATAAAAGGAGACCTCCATTCAAAGCGGGTGGCCCTTTCCCATGTGCCCAACAGGAGTTCCATTGCCAAACTCTTCAATGAGATCGCCCCACGATTTTCGGGGAGGAACGGTGGATACCTGCGACTGATTCATTCAAGAAACAGAGTGAACGACGGTGCCCCGATGGCTGTCCTTGAGTTTGTAGATTATGAAGAGGTGAGGAAGGCAGCGGAGGCGAAAAAGGCCGAGACCAAGAAGACAAAGGAAAAGAAAGAGGAATCCAAAGGGAATGAGTGACCTGCTGTTAGCTTTTCTTGTCCTTATTGTTTGGCTTGTGCTTCAGCTTGTGGTCTTCCCGAGGCTTGGGATTTCTACCTGAGGGGTGAATCCCAAGGGGTCAGGGACCTCGAAAAAGAAGTGTTGAGATAATCAAAGCATAGAACATATTAAAAAAAACGCAGGTTGAAGCCTGCGTTTTTTTATTATGGCTGGGAAATCCTCCAGGCATATAGGGTCGTGTGTATGACCGGTAACTTTCTTTCTTCGTACGTTGGAGGGTAAGCGAAAAGTTATTTCATTGTCTTTAGCCTTTGTATTTCCTCCCTGATAGCCTGCGCATTGGGCACATTCGGATTAAGACTGAGGCCTTTTTCAAGTTCGCTTACTGCGGCCTTGTAGTCCTTTTTATCATTTGCAAGGACAATCCCCATATTTATATGAGCATATATGTGGTTCGGATTTATTTCCGTGGCTTTCTTGAATTCCTTGATGGCAAGATCGGGTTTTCCGGAATTTCTCAAGCAGGTGCCCATATCTACACGAACATCCACATTCTTTGGGTCAAGTTCAAGGGCCTTTGTGTACGCGTCTACCGCCTCGTTGAATCTTGCCGTGTCCATCATCATGTTTCCAAGCTGTATCCACGCATTCAGATTCTTCGGGTCCTTGGCGAGCACATCTCTAAGGAGCTTCTCTTCTTCTAATGTCTTGCCAGGCAGGGACTGGATCGGACCACCGGGGAGCGGTGGCTGAAGCTTCGATTCTTCCTTTTGTTTGCATGCGAAAATCACAAAAGCCAGTAATAGAGCAGCAACTGTTCTTTTCATCCCTCACCCCCTAAAAAGTTTGTGATATTGTAACAAATCATCCAGCGTAATTGATAAGAAGGCAAACGTCGGTTGATCATAATGAGACATGTTACAGAGATTTTACCACGAGCACTGTGCAGCCAGCATTTGCGATAACCTTCTCGGTCGAGCTTCCCATGAGAAGTTTCCCGATACCTGTCTTCCCATACGTATCCATCACAATGAGATCAATGCCCCTGCCACTTGCGGTCTCAACAATCGTGTCATACGATTTCTCTCTGGGCGTTACCGTCTCTGCCGGCACCTCTTCCTTCTGCGCCATCTCAAGCACTTTGGTCACATTTACTTTTGCTTCAGACTACCCCTTCCTTTCTTGCCCTTCATTTTACGGATTCGAGATGCCTTATTGCTTCTGATTCCTCTTCCTCATATGCCTTGGAGCCAATAGTCTCATATTCAGGGTTTGTTTCCATCACTGACATCACGTAGAACCTTGCTTGCACACTTCTTGGCAAAGTTTATTGCCTCTGTGATTGCACCTTCACTGAATTCAGAACGGTCCGTCGCTAGGAGTAACTTTTCAAGTTTTCCAATGGGACAAAGCTGTGCAGCTGTCATGCGTATCCCTCCTGATAGCTTATTTTGTTTTCCTGAATGAGAGTCTACCAGCCCTCTTTAAACTATATACCTATCAACAGAACATCTGCAAGCGCAGATAGGGGAGCACGAGCGTTCAAGTTCTTTGATGCAAGGCGCAGCGAGATGATTTTTCAGGGGACTGGGTTTTAGCTCAGGGCCCATTTGCATGTACCGTAAGACTGAATATCGGCACAACGATCAGCAGGGCTACAGACATTGCCCAGAACAAAAAAAGATAACCATGGTGTGCCAGAAGGAACCCGGCAAGTATAGGGCCTGATGCATGTCCTATATCGAAAATCGTGCCAAAGGTTCCCATGGCAGTTCCGAAGTGTTTCTCTTTGCAGAGGTCAGCCACAAACGCAGCCCCTGAAGATGTGACGAGTGCTTCTCCCAGACCGAAGAACGCAGCGGTTATCATGAGCAGGTGAAAGTCCCTGAACACAGGTACTAGGCCAAAGGAGATTGCACATGTGAGAATCCCAACGCTTATCAGAGCTTTCCTCCCGTACTTGTCTGATGTCCTCCCCATAATCGGCTTTGAGAGTATCGTCGTCACCACCTGTACTCCCCAGAGGATGCCCGCCTGAAATTCATTGAGACCAGCAACCTTTACTGCATAGATAGGCAGAAAGGCCTCCAGGGCGCCCATGGTCATGTTCTGAAGTCCTTCTATTCCGGATGTGATCGCAATCCGTTTATCGCTTATTACCTCTTTTATTCCTGAAATGAACTTCAGGGATGCTTCCTTGAGCCCTGCCCCATCAGATGCGGACTTATCTCCTCTTA
>DASPUA010000108.1:0-9036 GCA_035623135.1 Thermodesulfovibrionales bacterium
CCCCTGAAGATGTACTGGCTGAGGAATGCAGCCGATGCGCTCCCGGTAACCTTCGGCTCCTCAGCTGTCTGCTCCGCCAGCGCGTCGCTGATTCCCAAACCCATTAATAAAAGAACTGCGAGAACTGTTACGCACACACCATGTACTACTTTTTTCATCTTCTTAACCCTCCATTTTGTTGCCCCGCAGGTCTAGGCCTGCGCTGATTTGCCCTGCCATACCCTCTTGTCTCACCCTCAACATCCCACTTTTATAGATTGCCCTCTGCTTCACCCCCCTTTCTTATCCCATATTTTTTGACCTTGTACCCGATCATCCTTTCGGTAATTCCAAGCACTCTCGCCGCTCGTGCCATGACCCAGTTGTGTTCGGTCAGAGCCTTGAGTATTTCTTCCCTCTCCATATCCATAATCTTGTCCTTCAGGGAACCCATTCTTGTCACCTCGGACATACCTTAGAGCCAGAACCATGCCAGTAGCTAACTTGTTGGTTTTTAAGGAAAGGCTAAAGAATAGGTTAATACAAATTTGTATTAAGATACAATTTTGTATTTTTCTTAATGTATGAAAAATAGGGGAATTTTGCTATTTATAAGTTTATAAAGAAAGATTATAATTAGAATGTCATGTGACAGACCAAGGAGGTCTTATGGATGTGTTTGAGGCAATAAGGACGCGAAGGAGCGTGCGAAGGTTCAGGGACCAGGACGTGGAAGAGGAGAAGATCCAGACAATTCTGGACGCTGTTCGTCAATCACCATCGTGGGCAAACCTCCAGTGCTGGAGGTTTGTGGTGGTCAGAGACAGGGCACTCAGGGAAAGGATCAGCGAACTTAGTTACGTGGAGTCTTTCTTTGCTCCTCTCAGTTATAAAACAAACCCTGCCAGGAAGGGATTGGCTGAGGCCCCCGTCATTCTTGTGGCCTGTGCAGACCCTTCACAATCAGGGACCCTTTGGGGGCAGCCCTACTACATGACCGACATCGGCATCGCTGCACAGACACTCATGCTTTCTGTTCGGGCTCTCGGGCTCGGCACGGTGTTCGTGGGAGTATTTGAAGAGGAACAGCTTCGCGGCCTTCTGAACATACCTCAGAATATCCGCATAGTCGGCCTGTTCCCTTTGGGCTACCCTTTGGAGGAGAAGGGATCTGGGCCCGCAAGGAAACCCCTTGCCGAGATGATCTTTGAAGAAAAATGGAAGAGCTGACATTCCAGCCCGCTGAAAGGGATCTGTCCACTCGTTCCTTCATGAGGGTCGGCGCATAAGCCTTGCATTCTGAGGTGGTAAAAGAGGTGCCATGAGCGCGTTCTCATATAATCACAATCGAGATGGAGGTATGTATGGAATCATATGACGTCATTATAGTTGGTTCAGGGATAAGCGGGATGAGTCTCGCCCACTTCTGTGCAAAGGGCGGCCTTACCACCCTGGTGATAGAAAAGGATGAGCGGATCGGCGGCACCTTTCATTCCCACCAGTTCTCAGGAGACGCCTCGGGCTTCTGGCTCGAACTGGGCGCTCACACGTGTTACAATTCCTATGGCAATCTTATTGATGTGCTCCATGATTGCCACATTCTCGATACCATCACAAAGCGCGAAAAGGTCGGCTATAAGATGCTCGTGGCAGGAAAGATGAGCTCCGTTCCCTCCCGGATGAGTTTTGTAAAGCTCTTGTTCTCTGCTCCCCGCCTCTTCACCCAAAAAAAGACGGGGCAGACCATCGAATCGTATTATTCAAAGATTGTCGGAAAGGGTAATTTCAAGAAGGTAATGGCCCCTCTTTTTGATGCGGTGATCTGCCAAAGAGCAAATGATTTTCCGGCCGACCTTCTGTTTAAAAAACGTCCCCGCTGCAAGGATATCCTGAAGAGCTTTACCTTGACCCATGGCCTGCAATCGATCACTGACGCAATATCTGTCCAGCCCAGGATCAGCATTATCAAGGGCAAGGGGGTTCAAGCAGTCACCACGAGTAACGACCTTTTTCATCTCACCACCGGAGACGGGAGCACGTATGCTGCCCAAAGCCTTGCACTGGCCACTGATGCAATTGCCGCTGCCCGCCTCCTTAAGGCCCCCTTCCCTGAATTGTCCGAACTGCTCTCAAGGATTCAGGTCAGCACCGTTGAATCGGTGGGGGTGGCGCTAAAAAAGAAGGTCCTCTCTCTTCCTCCGGTAGCCGGTCTCATTGCAGTGGAAGATTCATTCTATTCCGCAGTCTCACGCGATACCGTGCAGCACGACACCTATCGGGGTTTCTGCTTTCACTTCAGGGAGGGGGTGCTCGCTCATGAAGCGAAGCTGAAACGCATCGCTGACGTGCTTGGAATAAACCTCTCTCAGTTCGAGGGGGTGGTGAGCAGGGAGAACCGCGTACCTTCCCTGTCACTCGGACATGACAGGATAGTCAGTGAGATTGACAGGCTCCTTGTCGGAAGACGCCTTCTGCTCACAGGGAACTATTTTTCGGGCCTCGCCATTGAGGACTGCGTGTCCAGGTCCATGACTGAATTCCTGCGTTTGAAAAGTTCTGTCTGATCTTTGTGTCTGATATGAAGAAAAATTGAGATATCTGTAAAAGAGTTACTGACAAATAAAGTATATTTACATAGGACAAGGAAAGAACAGGATGCGTTTTTTCAGAGAATCAGCGCTCGAGCCAAAACAGCTTCTCGAGGGAATAACCCTCAAGGCAGTCTCTGGTGATAAGGCCATGATGACATTCTTCGAGTTTGAACCCCATGCCCTCATCCCACACCACAGGCATATGCATGAGCAGATTACCTACGTCATCAAAGGGGAGATAGAATTCACCGTGGATGGGGAGACGAGGCTCTTGGGCTCTGGAGACGGAGTAATCATATTGTCCAATCAGGAACATAGCGCAAGGATTCTTGATAAGCCTGCAAAGGCCTTGGACGCATGGTATCCCATAAGGGAGGACTATCGGTGTACGCTGAAAGAATCGGAGGATTAAAAAGTTCTGCAATCCGTGATATCCTGGAGGTGACCTCAAGACCAGGAATGATCTCCTTTGCAGGGGGACTGCCTGCTCCAGAACTTTTTCCTGTGGAGCAGATTAAAGAGGTCAGCCAGCGTGTGCTGTCAGAGTATGGTTCATCGGCCCTCCAGTACTCCATTACAGAGGGGCTCCTTTCCCTCAGGAATTGGATTGCAGGTGAGGTATCACCTGACCTTGGCCCTGTCGGTTCTGAAAATATCATCATTACCCAGGGTTCGCAACAAGGGCTCGATCTGGTATCAAAATTGTTCCTGGACAAAGGCTCCACCGTTTTTGTGGAAAATCCCAGCTACCTTGGCGCTCTTCAGTCTTTCCAGCTCTTCCAGGCGAATGTCATCGCAATTCCTTCTGACGAACAGGGAATGCAGATGAGCGCGCTACGGGAACGGCTTAAAACACGAAAACCTGCCTTTATGTATCTTATGCCCAATTTTCAGAACCCCACCGGGGTTTCTCTCTCCATGGAGCGCCGACTGATGCTGGCTGAGATCGTGAATGAACATAATCTGCGTGTGATAGAAGATAACCCTTATGGACAACTGGTATATGAGGGTCTGAGCCACCCGTCATTGTACGGACTTGCAGGGACCGGGAACTTTATCTACCTGAGCACCTTTTCAAAAACCATTGCCCCGGGTCTGAGGGTGGCGTATGTTGTGGCTGACAGAGAGGTAATCAGAAAACTCGCTCTGGTAAAGCAGGGTACAGACCTCCAGACAAATACCTTCGGCCAGCATCTCGTGTATGAATATGTGAGGAGCGGAGGGTATGAAGCGCATATATCACTTCTCAGAGAGACCTACAGACATCGAAGGGATTGCATGATTTCTGCATTGGAGAGTCATTTCCCTGAATCAGTCACATGGAACCGTCCTGAAGGCGGCATGTTCCTATGGCTTACGCTGCCAGAGGGCAGTGATACAAATGATATTTTACCACATTGTCTGGAACAGGATGTGGCCTTTGTTCCTGGCCACCCCTTTTTCCCTGACGGCTCAGGAAGGAATACCATGAGACTTAATTTCTCCAATGCCACACCTCACACCATTAAGGAGGGTATCAGAAGGATGGGAGAAGTACTAAAACGCCTGGGAATATAGATATGAGTGGAGGTATCATTCAAAAATCACGTATCCTTTTGTCTTTTCCATTCTTTCCCCTTTCACACCCAGATCCTCCAGACACCTGATTTTTCTCTGACTCCGCATGTTCACTATTCTCTTCACTGTATCAGGTCCAAGGCCTGGCACCTTCAATAACTCCTCCCTGTCCGCCGTGTTGATTCTGACCGGATAGTATTCCGGATGGTTGTCTGCCCAGACCTGCTTTGGGTCCTTGTCAAGCCTCAGATTCCCGGCACGGTCGAGAAGTATATCGTCCTTCCCGAACCGGTACCTGCGGATAAGAAAATCAGCCTGGTAGAGACGGTGCTCGCGCATAAAGAGTGTTTCGGGGCTCGAGGGGATTTGCCTTTCCCCAGGAATATCCGGCTCTCCAAGCCCTTTCTGGTACGCCGAAAAGTAGACTCGCTTAAAACTCAACCGCTGATATAACCCGAACGTGTCCCGTATAATTTCAGAATCCGTTTCGTCAGAAGCCCCCACAATGAACTGGGTTGTGCATTGTACCCACGAAAACCTGCCGCCCCTCTCTGTGAGCATTCCCATAAGCTTCAGGGGCCGGATAATGTCGTTCATGTAATCCTTTTTGTGGGACAGGACCTCAAAATGTTTTTTCCCTGGTGTCTCTATATTGAGCGAGACTGCGCTTGCGAGGGAAAACGATTCCTCAATCGCAGCGTCTGATGCCCCGGGAATAATCTTCAGGTGTATATAGCCCTTAAAATTATACATGTATCTCAGGAGACGGGCGACACTATTGATCCTTTCCATTGTGTAGTCCGGGGAATCGATCACTGCGGAACTCAGAAAAAGGCCGAAGACCTTTTTTCTCCTCCGGTATGCCATGAATACATTCACCACTTCTTCTGGCTTGAGCGTGCAACGCCGTACATTTGTCCCGGATCTCAGGGGGCAGTACTTGCAGTCATTTGCGCATGCATTGGAAAGGAGCGTTTTCAGGAGCACAGAATAGCCTCCGTGAGGAAGTGAAACAGGATAAAGCCACCTACCATCCTGCCCTCTCCTCCGACGGTTCTCGTCCCGCGTGCCGCACGCACAGGCCAGGTCATACTGGGAATCCTCAGAGAGGATCTTGAGTTTCTCTATTGTGTCCATATCAGGCCTGCCAGAAGTATATCATGGGCAAATCTTTTTATGCGGACGGAATACATCCGGACGCCTGCTGTACAATTCCTTGAAATGCTTAGACGCTCCCCATACATAATACTCCGTCCCTTTCTGGTCAATTCAGGAGTAGCAGCAAAAGGCCTATGCCAACTTTTTACATAATCTTGCAAAATATGCGCAAAAAAAAGCAAAAAATGTATAGCTTTTCAAAATAAATAATGTTATATATGGTATCAAAAATAAGCAATGCAATATACGCGTGGCCCAAAATAGTCAAAATTTGTTTGATGCACCGTCAGGCTCCATTGAAAAAAGGGGCGAGCCCCGCCGTCTGGTTTATTACACCACGAGGTTTGGCCTAAGTTCTCAAAGTACTTCTCATTTGAGGGGTGTAATCATAAATATCAGCAATTCCGGATTATGCATCTTTTCTCCTAATTCCCTTGACAGAGGCCAGGAAATAATCATTCAGGCCCCCCTTCCCTTACTGGATGAGAGATTTGTTGTACGTTGGTCCAATCAATTGCTGGATGATTTCTTCATGGTGGGACTAATGTCAGTACAATGAGAGCATATGGCGCCCTCACCAGAAATACGGCTGCCAGTAGACAAGAACTGAGGTGAGACGGCCCCGGACTCGAGAACAGAAAAACAAAAAAACCACCAATCTCTGCTCATAAAATCCCGTTTGTTACTTCAGCTCCTGGAGTGTAGATCCGTTTTCTCCCGCAGAAAGCTGGCGTGAACAAAAGGTCATCAAATGGTATAATTTTTCATGCATTTTATTGCAGATCTCCACATGCACTCCCGATATTCCCGTGCCACCAGCCCGGACATGTCACCCGAGAGTATCTGGAGATGGGCACAGCTCAAGGGAGTTTTAGTGATCGCCACAGGCGACTTCACCCATCCCCGCTGGTTCAAGGAACTTGATGAAACAGTTGAACCCACAGGAACTGGACTCTCTCGCCTGAAGATGCATTCCCCTTCTCACCACATCCCTGATTCCTGCAAAGCGGACGTAGTTTTTCTCCTCTCTGCAGAGATAAGCTGCGTCTATCGCAAAAAGGGTAAGACAAGGAAAATACATTCTCTTGTCTATGTTCCTGACTTTGCAGCTGCCGCAAGGATCAATACGGCGTTGTCCAGGATCGGAAATCTTGCTGCTGACGGAAGGCCAATACTCGGGCTTGATGCAAAGGATCTCCTGGAAATCGTGCTGCAGGCTTCGCCTGACGCGCTCCTTGTGCCGGCCCATGCCTGGACTCCACACTTTTCTGTATTCGGCGCTGCCTCAGGCTTCGACTCCCTCCAGGAATGCTTCGAGGATCTCACCCCTCATATTGTTGCCATCGAGACAGGGCTCTCCTCCGATCCCCCCATGAACTGGAGGCTTTCCGCCCTTGACAGGATAACCCTCATTTCAAATTCCGACGCCCATTCACCCTCAAAGATAGGCAGAGAAGCAAATATCTTCCAAACGGAAATTTCATTTAGGGGAATCTCTGACGCAATAAAAACAAGAAAGGGCTTTCTCGGAACCATAGAGTTCTTCCCTGAGGAAGGGAAATACCATTATGACGGGCACAGGACCTGCGGAGTCAGCCTCTCTCCCCAGGAGACCTTGCGGCACAATTATCTCTGTCCTGTGTGCGGAAAGAAGGTGACGGTGGGCGTCATGCACAGGGTCGAGAAGCTCGCCGATCGGGAGGATGGCCATAAACCTGCCGGATCACCGGACTTCTATTCCCTTATCCCCCTGCCGGAGATTATTGGAGAGGCATTGAAGAGGGGGGCGACCAGCAAGACGGTTATGAATACATACTTCGATCTGCTTGAAAGACTTGGGAACGAATTCAGGATACTGATGGATGTTCCGCTGGAGGACATTGAAAAAGCCTCGTCTTCCCTCATCAGAGAGGCAATATCACGAGTACGCACAGGGAATGTGCATATCGTTCCCGGTTTTGACGGTGAATATGGCAAAATAAGGATATTCGAGGAAGTGAAGAGAAAAGAGGGAAAAGGACAGGTAACGCTCTTCTGACACAGGTATTGCCTCTTCTCAAATAGTCTGAGCGTACAGGGTGAAAAGGGATTACTTCAACAGGATAAGGCGATGAGAATCAAAGATATGAAAACTCGTGGCCTTTGGAGAGAGGGGGAGGAGAATGGACACTCTTGTTCTTAGAGACGGTGTCTATAAAACTGTTC
Source organism: Thermodesulfovibrionales bacterium (assembly GCA_035623135.1). Lineage (GTDB taxonomy): Bacteria > Nitrospirota > Thermodesulfovibrionia > Thermodesulfovibrionales > UBA9159 > DASPUA01. Next base: position 7,491 of record DASPUA010000108.1, read on the forward strand.
CCTGTCCTGTCTCCTTTTTCGCGCGCCACTTCCCTTCCGTCGTCTTTTATCGCTACCTCTTTCCCATCGTGTTCAGGGCAAGCGCCAAGGCAAAAAGATCTCTCTACGACAGCGCAGCGTGGTGTGCGAGCAGCCTGGAAGTTCTCCGTGCCCTGGAACATGTGGGAGTGAGTGCAGAAATCACAGGTGCAGATAACTTCCTCACACTTGAAGGCCCCTGTGTGTTCGTGGCCAACCATATGAGTACACTCGAAACCTTTGTGCTGCCCTGCATCATCGGGCCCTTCACAAGTCTCACCTTTGTGGTAAAAGAGGGTTTAGTGGATTATCCTGTCTTCAGACACGTCATGCGCTCGCGTGATCCCATCACCGTCCGTCGGGAGAACCCCCGTAATGATCTCAAGGCTGTTCTGGAGGGGGGCGCTGAAAAATTGAAGGCGGGCTGGTCTTTAATCATTTTCCCCCAGTCAACGCGATACTCAGTGTTTGACCCCAAAATATTCAACAGTATGGGTATAAAATTAGCAAAAAAAGCACATGTTCCTGTAATCCCCGTTGCGTTAAAGACCGATGCATGGGCTGAAGGAAAATATGTTAAAGATTTTGGCAGGGTCTATCCCTCGAAGAAGGTTTACTTTGTCTTTGGGAAACCGTTATGGGTGAAGGGCCGTGGCAGCGAAGAACACAATGAGGTCATATCCTTCATCATCTCCAAACTCAAGGAATGGAATGGGGCGGTGGCGGGTCCGGCTCTTTAATCCTCTTCTCCTGCTCTTCTCACCAGAGAAAACACTTTTCGCAACAGGCAACCACATCGTTCACAGTCTCAGCCAAGTCTGTGAAGATTATATTTCTTCATTTTATATCCTATTTGTCTTGACGTGATTCCAAGGACCCGGGCTGCCTTTGCCTGAACCCATCCAGCCTTTTCAAGGGCATCAAGTATCCTCCTCTTTTCAATATCCCCAATGGCTGAAGGAAGTGCCTCCTTAAACGTACCTTCATAGTGGGTCCTCAGGGAATGATCCCTGATGTTCAAAGGCAGATCATGCGCATTCACGACCTTCCCTCTTGACATTACTACTACTCTCTCTATAGTATTTTCGAGTTCTCTCACATTCCCGGGCCAGTCATATCCCATGAAGAGTTCGAGAACCTCAGGGGCAATCCTAATCGATTTCTGGTTATCCTGATTATATTTCTTCATGAAATACTCCACAAGCAGCGGGATATCAACTTTCCTCTCACGGAGGGGGGGAAGGAACAAAGGAACCACATTGAGACGGTAGTAGAGATCCTCTCTGAACTTCCCTTCTGAAACGAGTTCTTCCAGATTTCTACTCGTTGCTGCGATAAGCCTTACCTCAGCCTTTATCGTTCTTTCGCCACCAACCCTCTCGAATTCCCTTTCCTGCAAAACCCTCAGTATCTTGGGCTGGAGCGTAAGGGGGAGATCACCAATCTCATCCAAGAATATAGTACCCCCTTCGGCGAGCTCAAAGCGGCCTTTTCTCGCAGCCATAGCACCAGTAAAAGCCCCTTTCTC
>DASPUA010000109.1:0-2364 GCA_035623135.1 Thermodesulfovibrionales bacterium
CTTCCCATGACTTCAGTATCTCGGGCTCTCTCTGGGCGAGATTTGCCTTCATGGGAAAGGCTGTCAATGGCAGATTAAGACTATCTTTATAATCCTTGGGCATAGTCAATAACGTTACCACTCCCCAAAGAATGAAGTCAAGATTTCGAGAAGAAGAACCTGCTTCAGCGGGTGCCTTCCGAACCAAGGAGATGTTTCCTAAGCACATTGATATCCAGGTGTTTCAGTGCGCTCCGCTCAAGTACCTCGTCTTCCAGGCTGTTGAGATGGGGAAATATCCCGATGACAGGGACAGGGCAGAGCTGCTCGAGGAGAAGGGGATTGGTATTCTCTGCGACCGTTCTCTCGGGAGGTCTGCTGAAATTAATAATGACACCCAAGACCGCTATCCCCTTTCCCAGGGCATAATTCACTGTGAGAAGGGTTTGGTTTATCGTACCGAGGGATGGTCTTGTTACTATTACAAGGGGCAGGTCCAGTTCCCTGATAAGGTCCACCACAAAATAATCCTTCTTGATCGGGACCAGGATCCCACCAATCCCCTCCACCACGACTGCAGGATATCGCTCCAGAAGAGCCTGGAATTTTTCCCTGATGAGGGGGATATGTATAGCCCTGCCTTCCACTTCTGAAGCAAGCGAGGGAGCAACTGGATTTTCGAAACAGCAAGGGGTGACGAACCCTATATGCTCGTCCATCCTCGCGACCTTCTTGAGAAACATTCCGTCTGAAGGATGGAGGGTACCCCCCACGCGGGTGCACCCGGTCTCGATGGGTTTCATTCCGCAGGCATGTATACCCTGTATATGGAGGGCCTTTATGATCGCGGCGGCAACGACGGTCTTCCCCACTCCTGTATCAGTACCTGCGATGAAGAGGCCGTGATTCATGGATTCATATTCTTGAATCAAGGGAAAAGATCTGGCCTGTTATTAAACAGGTGTTTGCAAGGAAGGCGACGAACTCGGAAACCGTTTCAGGATCGGAGAGGGCACCCAGGATGCTTTCTTCCGCGGCCTTTCTCATTGCCTCCTCTGCCTCGCGGCCCATCTGTGTCGGCATGTAGCCAGGAAGCAAGGTATTCACCTTTATATTATACTCTGCGAGTTCCTTTGACAGTGAGAGGGTAAGGCCGATTATGGATGCCTTGGAAGCACTGTAGGCTGCCTGCCCCGCCTTTCCCCTTAAGCCGGAGTAGGAGGATATATGAATAATGTGGCCTCCACCCGAAGGTATCATGAATGGCACAAATGACTTTACGGCATTAAAACAGCCCTTCAGGTTCACCCGCATCACCTCGTCCCAGTCGCATTCTTCATACCGGATCACCAGTCCGTCCTTTGCAATACCCGCGTTGTTAATGAGGAGATCGACCCTTCCCCACCTTTCATAAACCTCTCTGGCCATGTGCTCCACCTCGCTCGCGTTCCCCACATCTGCCTTAATAGCCATGGAAGGGAAGGACATGTTGCGGACAACCTCCTCCGCCTCTTTTTTTGAGCGGTGATAATTCACTGCAACATGATACCCGTCCCGGCTCAATGTAAATGCAATTTCTCTTCCCAGTCCCCTTGAGGCACCGGTGACCACCGCGACCTTTATTGACCCGGCTTTACTCTGTGCAGGATGAGGCCGGGAGTTCCTCAAATTTTTTTGATCCATTTTGTCTGTCCTGTGATCATGAGAATAGTATACTATTGAAAGGAAGGAAAGAATTTTTCAGAATTTATTTTCTGACTGTTGACAAAAGAAATAAGTTTAGGTTAATGTACAACCTCGTTCTTTGAAATGGCTAAAAATGTGCGTAGTAAACCTGTCGATTTCGAGTTTAATCCAGTATCAAATGAGAGTTTGATCCTGGCTCAGAACGAACGCTGGCGGCGTGCCTAACACATGCAAGTCGGACGGAGTTAGTTGGTAGCACAAATAGCTCATGGTTCATGGCTCATAGCAAGTGAGAGATTTTTTGCTATGGGCTGTCAGCTTAGAGCTATGAGCTTTCTGTGCTATCAGCTAACTTAGTGGCGGACGGGTGAGTAACACGTAGGTAACCTAGCCTTAAGAGGGGGGCAACTCAGGGAAACTTGAGCTAATACCCCATAAGACCACGAACTGGGATGTTGGTGGTAAAAGGAGCGATTCACCTGGGGATGGGCCTGCGGCCTATCAGGTAGTTGGTAAGGTAACGGCTTACCAAGCCGGAGACGGGTAGCCGGTCTGAGAGGACGAACGGCCACACTGGAACTGAGACACGGTCCAGACTCCTACGGGAGGCAGCAGTGGGGAATCTTGCACAATGGGCGAAAGCCTGATGCAGCGACGCCGCGTGGAGGATGAAGGCCTTCGGGTTGTAAACTCCTTTTG
>DASPUA010000110.1:0-3264 GCA_035623135.1 Thermodesulfovibrionales bacterium
CATAAAATTAGAGATAATGTTGATGTTAGGAAGAAGATTGACAAACATATAACCGACAGATGGTTTCTGCACTGGATCAATGAATATTATTGGGAGAAAGAAATAGCAGAATAGACCGAGACACAGAGGCTGTCTAAAAAACTTTTTATTACCTCTGTATTGAAGCCCTTATTCCGTGGGCAGCATACCTAATTTCGGATTTTCAATTCTTCAACCGTGTCCATATTGCCAACATGCCTAATAAGGGACCGTCAGAGTGAGTTTCATTAGGGACTCAGCCTTCTAAAAAAATCGCATCTGAGCGTCGTGCTGACGCCTTTTGCGAGCAATGCTGTTTTCAATTAACTTTCCGTAATGCCGAGTTTCTTTATCTTCCTGTATAGCGTGGCGAGGTCCACATCCAGTTCTCTCGCGGTCTTTTCTTTGTTCCAGTCACTGTACTCGAGGGTTTCTCGTATGATCCTTCCCTCGCATTGTTCCAGCTTGTCTTTCAGCGTCACCGCACTCTTTGCGCCATCCTGGGATTTGATCTTTGCAGGCAATTCAGTGAGTCCTATTTTTTCCGTGCCGGAAAGGACAACCGCCCTTTCGATCACATTTCTCAGTTCCCTGATGTTGCCTGGCCACGGGTATTGCATCAAGACTTCCATCGCTTCATCCGTCACACCCGTCACTTTTTTGTTATTCTCCCGACCATATTTCTCGATAAAATGCTGGGTGAGTACACTGATATCTTCCTTTCTTTCCCTGAGAGAGGGGATTTTTACCTCTATTACATTGAGCCGGTAATAGAGGTCTTCCCTGAAGAGACCTTTTCTGATCTGCTCTTCGATATTCTTGTTCGTTGCCGCGATAAGCCTGATGTCCACATGCGTCGACTTCGTCTCTCCGAGGGGAAGCACGTCTCCTGTTTCGATGACCTTGAGCACCTTTGCCTGGAGCCCCATAGGCATGTCACCTATTTCATCGAGGAAGAGGGTGCCCTCATCGGCCATTACGATAAGGCCCTTCTTGTCGGAGGCCGCCCCGGTGAAGGCCCCTTTTCGGTACCCGAAGAGCTCACTCTCAAGAAGGTTTTCAGGAATAGCAGAGCAATTTATAGAGATAAATGGTTTATCCTTCCTCTGACTGTTAGAGTGGACAATCTCTGCAATCAGTCCCTTGCCAGTGCCGCTCTCGCCGGTGAGCAGGATGCTACTCCTGGTGGGCATGACCTTCTCGAGTACTTCAAAGACCTCAAAAATCCGCGGCGAGACCCCTACGAATTCCTTGTAGCCCAACTGCTGGCTCAGCTGCTGCCTCAGCACAATGTTCTCCAGAAGCACTGTTTTGTGCTCCAGAAGCCTCCTGACGGTCATCTTCACATCTTCATTGATGAAGGGTTTTACTATGTAGTCACTCGCGCCCTTTTTCATCGCCTCAACGGCCGATTCCACAGACGCGAAGGCGGTCATGAGAATAACCATGAGATTGGGCCGAAGGTTCAATGCCCGCTCCAGTACCTGCATGCCGTCAAGTCCCTCCATCTTGAGGTCGGTAATGACGAGATCGAAATCTTCAGATTCTATCTTTTTCAGCGCGTCCTGGCCGCTGTAAGTAACGGCAACCTTATATCCCTCTCTCGACAGGAGAAATTCGAGGGCCCTGCAGATGTCCCTTTCATCGTCGACAACCAGTATTTTATACGGATTAGCTTTCATGATACGGCAACCTCACCTTAAAAATTGTCCCGCCCTCGGGTCTGTTTTCGACCACTATATCCCCCTGGTACCCCTTAATGATATCATAGCTGACCGCAAGCCCCAGACCCGTTCCCTTCTCTTTTGTGGTAAAGAATGGATCGAATATCTTTTCCAGATGTTCCACGGGAATCCCGGGCCCCGAGTCCGCAGCGCGGATCTCCACTTCTTTTTCGCCCTCTGCAGCGCTGATGTCAAGAGTTCCCCCGCTTGCCATCGCGTCAGCGGCGTTGAGGACTATATTCACCAGTACCTGGATCAGCTGGGTCTCATCGACCACCACCTTCGGCAGACCCTCCGGGATTTTAACATTTACCGTAATATTCTTCATCCGTTTATCATATTTGACGAGATCAAGAGTCATATCCACGAGTTCCCGGACGTTATGATGTTTCAGATCAGAACCCTTTGTCCTCGAGAAACTCGACATCTGTCTGACGATGTCCGTGATCCTGTGAATATGTTTTGCGATAGTATCGAGACTTTCCTTTGTAAAATCGTCATGCTCCATCTCCCTCAATATCTGCACATAAGAGGAGATGGAGGTCAAGGGGTTACCTATCTCATGGGCCACGCCGGCTGAAATCCTCGCAAGGGCGGAAAGCTTCTCTGAATGCATCATTCTCTCTTCCATCTTTTTCATTTCGGTGATGTCCTGTATGAGAACGAGAATGAGCGTTTTCCCGCTGCTGTCCAGAAGCGGATTTGCGGTGATCTGAAAATACCCGGTCTTGCCCGCGAACGTCGCGTTCACGACCGTTTGGACCATCTGTCCCGACCCCACCGCCTTGCTTATGGGTAATTTGAAAGTCTCTTCAGAGTATATGGCCTCAGGATCGACGCCCTGCAAGCCATTTACGCCGAGCCACTCGCGCAGCATTTTGTTTGTCCATATCACCTTTTTGTCGCTGTCGTTCAGGACGCAGATGCCCGCTTCGATGGCGCTGACAATCACGTCGAGTTTCTCTTTTTCTCCCCTCAATTCATCAGTCCTTTGTACCACCATCTCTTCGAGTTTCAGGGCGTATTGCTGAAGCAGGGACTTGAGATTCACCTCCTCGGTGACATTGCTGCTCGAAAGGATAACGCCCTCGATGCTTTCGTGAATTATCAGCGGGTTTACATTTATGTTCAGATACATAGTTTCTCCGTCCCTTGTGTACCGGAAATTACTCATTCTGCTGCTGGCCCCCTCAAGGCATTTAGCCAGGGCGGCTTTCATCATCTCCATGTCTTCTGTGCTTGCGATGTTAAACACATCGAGGAAAGCCTTCCCCATGATCTCTTCCTTGTCCTTACCGCATAATCTCAACTGCGCAGAATTCGCCGTCTTTACCAGCATGTCCCTGTCGAGCACCATGATCTTTGACTCGGTGCTCTCGAGCAGGCTTTCAAGGTAGTCCTTGGTCTGAAGGATCTCCTGCTCAAGCTGCCGCTGCGTCTCCAGATGCTTTGCCTTCTCTTCGGCCTTTACCCTCTGCTTGTTTATCATAACAAGGGCGAAGGCCCCTGCCAGAGTCGCGAT
>DASPUA010000111.1:0-4286 GCA_035623135.1 Thermodesulfovibrionales bacterium
CACCTCTGGCCCAAGCACGGAGTAGTGTTCTGTGAAAGGCCTGTCTCCCTTCACATGAAAATCAGCCTGACTGTAACGGGCCACGGAATGGAAAAAAATGGCCTCTTCCACAGAGGCGACAAGGGAATGACCGATCCCTCCCAGCATGCCATGGTAAGGCCATATGGTGAGATCATACTTCCCCCCCTCCCTCAGCTGCTCCGTATAGTGAAGAAGATGGCGCTGTCCGTACTCTCCCTTGATCTGAAAACTGTAATTAAGCGCAGCATTAAACCTCCACATACCTCTCTCTACATCCTCCTTTGAAATCAGGGTAAATGGTTGGGGATGTTTACCGCTCTCGTTGACCAGATAGAGAGGGTGAAAAATCTGCATTACCTGGTGCGTGTCCATGGTGGGACAGATCTGGGTAATTACATTGAGGTTCCGGTAGATGAATTCCGAGAGCCTTCGGTTGTCGTCAACGGCCCCGGTTCCTGAGCGCCCGGCCACATACAATTCGAACCCGGGGATGCAGAAGGTATTCTGTACGTCTACAGCTACCATGCAGAGCTTGAATCGGTCGGTGGCAGAGGGAGATATTCCGTGCCTTTTTGCCCAGTTCCGTGCCTCTACAGATCGCTGTTGATAGGGAACTCTCCAAACCCTGCCAACCTCGTCAGGATTAAAATGAGAGGGAACGGGAAGCCTTGCGTGCGCCATAAGATAACCTTTCTATTCTACGATATCCTCTATGACCTTGAATTTTTCCTTCAAGGCGTGTTCCACTACATCTGGGACAAGACCCTTGACCGACCCCCCAAACGAGGCTGCCTCCTTCACAATGGTGGAGGTAAGAAAAGAGTACTCTTCTGAAGGCATCAGGAACACTGTCTCTACACTCATATCAAGTCTCCGGTTCATAAGAGCCATCTGGAGCTCATACTCAAAATCAGACACAGCCCTTAATCCCCTGATGATGGCAACACCATTCTTTGATTTTGCATAACCCACGAGCAATCCATTAAACGCCTCCACCTGCACATTCTTATAACTTTTCACTGCCTCTCTAATCAATTTCAATCTTTCCTCAATGGTGAAGAGCGGCTGTTTTTTAGGACTTGGGGCCACCGCAACAATGATCTCATCGAATATTCTCAACCCCCTCTGCACAAGGTCGAGATGCCCGTTGGTGATAGGATCAAATGTCCCGGGATAGATGCCTCTCTTCATGCGTTGTTTCCCAGATCGTCTTTGAGTTCATCTGGGCCCCCTTTCTTCAGTGTGTACACTGTAAGGTGCGTATCACCATATTTGTAGCATTTCTTCAGGCTAAGCAATTTGACGCCTCCAGGAATTCTCGTTTTAGAAAAATGCTCTACGACAACTACTCCGCCATCCTTCAGAATCCTCCCCTCTCCAAGGAGAGGGAGCATCTTTGCGAGTTCATCGGAATGATACGGCGGGTCGAGATACACAATGTCGTATCGGTGTTCCTTCATCCCTTCTCTCAGCACAAAGTCAAGGGCCCTTCCCTCTATCACCTTCGCACGCTCCGTGAAATGAAGCCGGCCCACAATCTGCCGTATCACGTCAGCCCGTATCGTGTTTAACTCAACAAAAACCACTTGAGCAGCGCCCCTGCTCAGCGCCTCTATGCCTACTCCGCCGGTTCCTGCATACAAGTCAAGGCATGATGACCCATACAGCTTATTCCTCATAATGTCGAAGAGGGCTTCCCTGACCTTTGAGGATGTGGGCCTCAGCTCATCGCTCCCGGTCTTTTTCGTGAACGCCTTCTTAACTCCTATTTTTCTTCCTTTTGCAGCACCACCGGATATCCTTATCATGCGAGACCTTCAAATACTCTGCTACCTTTTACGGTTTACTCATTGTGCACGAGAAGCTCATGGTCCTGTTCGGGAAAATAGTGGCAGAAGAGAGTCGGACATTTGCTCACTAATCCCCTAATGGGGGGTTTACAATATACCCTTTCTCCAATCCGTAGCCAGATATCTTCACCACATTTCCCTCAACCATGAGCCGTCCCTCTACATAGAGCCTTATGGCTTCAGGAAATATCCTGTGCTCGAGCTTCAGGATCCTCTCAGAGAGAGACTCTTCGGTGTCATCCGGGGAGACCGGCACCGCTGCCTGGATGATCACCGGCCCCGTGTCCATGCCCTCATCCACAAAATGCACGGTACACCCGCTGATCTTCACACCGTAATTAAGCGCCTGCTTCTGGCCATGAAGGCCGGGAAACGAAGGGAGAAGAGCCGGGTGGATATTCATGACCCGGTGCGGAAAGGCGTCGAGAAGGGGCTTCCTCACGATACGCATGAATCCTGCAAGGATCACCAGCGACACACCCCTCACCGTGAGTTCATCCACAATCTTTGAGAAAAATAAATCCTTTGAGGAAAACTCCTTGGGCTGGAGGCAGAGATATTCTATGGAGTGCTTCTTCGCCCTCTCAATGGCAAAGGCCTTGGGGTCGTCAACAATGAGCACCTTCACCGAGGCATTGAGCCTCCCGGCCTCGATTTCATCGATGATCGCCTGGAAATTTGACCCCCTTCCTGATGCGAGCACGCCAAGTGCCAATTTCTCCGACATTAGAGTCTCACCTCCACAAACGCCTTTTCCCTCAGGCCCCTGATCCAGATTTTATATCCTTCATTGAAACGCTCTTCCAAGAGCTTCCTCTTGGCAATTTCCTTGAATTCAGCAGCATTCTGTGCATCAATCTTTTCTTCAAGATAGATAATATGAAGGCCCTTTTCTGTCCAGAAGGGGCTGCTTACACTGCCTACAGACATAGCGGAAAGTACATTAAGGAATTCCTTGCCGAGATATTCCTGCTTGATAAAACCCAGATCCCCCCCTGTTCTTGCGGTTGGGTCATCAGAGTATGTACGGGCAAGAGACGCAAAAGATTCCCCGCCCTTCAGCTTCTGCAGCACTTCTGCTGCCTTTGCCTCCATTGACTCTTTATCAAAATCCTTGTCCGGTTTCTTGAAAAATATCTGGCGCACCCTGTACTCCGTATCCTGTTTTTTTGCCATATAGTTCATTATCTCCTCATCAGATATCACTATCTTGTTCTTCACCTCCTGGTTAACCACCTTGTTGAGGATAATCTGCTCTGCCAGGCGCTTCTTGTATTCCTCCAGGGTGAACCCTTCCTTCTTCAAGGATTCCTGGAACTCTTTATCATCCATCGCATACTTTTTCCTTATTCCCTCAATGGCTTCTGCAATCTCATCCTTGCTCGCATCAATGTTCAGCTTCTTTGCGATCTGTAACTGCAGTTTCATATCTATCATTCTTTCAAGAAACGCTCCTTCATTTTCCTTAAAAACCTTCAGCTTTTCGGCATCACTTAATGACTTCATTTCATTGGTCGTCTCAAATTCCATGGTCCTGTAGAGTTCACCCCAGGTAATCACCTCCGTGTTCACCACTGCCACAATCTTGTCCAGAAGGGCGGAAGAATAAGAGAGCGGGGGGGACACGCATGCCACCACAATGCTCATCACCAGAATTACTGCAACCGTGTACACCTTCTCAGAATTCCCCCTCACTATCATCCCGTCCCCTCACCCTCCTGCCATGAGCTGTCGATTAACGATTTAAACCTATATCAAGTGAGCACAAAATTTCAACAGATGACTATCTTCCCTTTGACTTCGCCAGCCTTGTCATTTTTGGAAATACCCTTTAGACTAGTGAGTGAATGAAGTTATTCCATGGGATAGTCGTCATCATAGTCCTCTTCGCCGCAGGACTCCTCTTTCTCCAAGGAAGACACCCTTTACATAAAGTCTCATTCGTACCAATGGCAGGGTTGCTCGCATTGTCCGGAATTCTCTTTGTGATTATGGGCAAGATTGCCCTTCTCATCGCCCTCATCAGCCTTGCCCTCTTTTTCTTCATCTCGAAAAGGGCCTGACAGGTGTGGTGCTCAACATATGCGCGGCAACTGCTCGCCCTGAAGCATCTCTATGATCCGGGTACCTCCTGCAAGAGTCTCCAGAAGAACCATGCCTCCCGGAGAATCTTCAACACTCCCGATACTACGGGCATGCGCTCCATAGGGATGCTTTCTCATCACCTCAAGCACTGCCTTCCCCATTGAAGGGTCCACGACAGCCATCACTATGCCCTCATTGGCAACGTAGAGAGGATCAAGGCCCAGAAGGTCACACGCCCCTTTCACCTGGGGTGCAACAGGGATACTCCTCTCCCTGATTCTTATGCATTTCCCCGACTCCATGGCAGTTTCTTTTAGTGTCGTTGCAAGC
>DASPUA010000112.1:0-5373 GCA_035623135.1 Thermodesulfovibrionales bacterium
CTGAACAGTTCCAAGATCTGAATCCGTTTCACCTCAGAAGAAGTATGGAAGAGAAGCTCAAAAGGATCTTTCAGGCATGCTCCAAAAAGGTACGTTGAGTCTCCGATCCTTTGGTAACATTTTCCTATGAGTCAACTGGTATAATGAACTGACGCGTACTGTCTGAATTATGAGATACAGGAAGATAACAAGCCTGTCGAACCCGCACATCAAAGAAGCCATAAAGGTAAGGGAAAGAAAGATTGCCAGGCTTCACGACGTGATTATAGAAGGACCGCATCTCATTGAGAGAGCCCTCGCTTCCCATACAGAGATAAGAAAAGTCTTCTTTACTCACAGGTGGCAGTCGAAAAGCGCTGGGTTGTTTAACCAGCTTTCACGCACCTCTACAGAACTCATAGAGACAAGTGATCCTGTGCTTGCGCACCTCTCCGACACTGAGACACCCCAGGGCATTGCAGCCATTGCATCCCTTAAGTTCCATGAGCTCGGAAAACTCTCACTGCCTGTCAATCCTCTTATGGTTATCTGCGATGGGATTCAGGACCCTGGTAATCTTGGCACTATCATCAGGACGGCTGATGCAGCGGGAGCTAATGCGGTAATTATTCTCCCTGAAACATGTGATCCCTTATTGCCAAAAGTGGTACGGGCAACAGCGGGGAGCGTATTCACTATACCCCTTGTCTTCACAGAGTCTGGCGTGTTGCTGCGATGGCTGAGGGAAAAAACCGTCACGCTTTTTGTGGCTGATGTGAATGCGCCAGGGTCCATTTATGAAGCAGACCTCAGAAAACCGCTTGCCTTTGCCCTGGGTAACGAGGCAAGGGGGGTCAACGAACCTCTGAGGAGGGCTGGAGAGGTGTTCGTGAAGATACCACTACTGGGCAGGGCCGAGAGCCTCAATGTCGCATCGTCCGCTGCCATTTGTCTTTATGAGGCGGTCAGGCAGAGGGGAGTATGCTCTTCACCGCCTCAGCGATTTCGGAAATACTGAAAGGCTTTTGGATAAATCCTGCCACCCCTGAGAAAGCGCCACTACAATTTAAGAAAAACTAATGTGGCCGAATTTGGTGAGCATAAAAAGGGAGCGCAGACAATTGCCTGTGCTCCCTTTTCGTTTCGGTGCAGCCGTTAGCAGCTCTTCATGCCGTATGTCACAGCATTGATCTCGCTTGCAATATGTCTGCCGCCCAGATTCTCCTGGAAATAGTATACGGTTACCAGATCACCAGCCTTGAGGTCGGTCAAGGAACCGATCTTGTCGCACTTCATCACCGTCGCATAATCATCCAGTTTAAAGCTGAATGCGTTATCAGATCCCGCTTGCACAGTCAGATAGTTATGAACATTGTCAATTTCCAGAACTTTACCCGTGTAAGTGTATAATGGGCTATCGCCAACTGAGTATGCTGAAGCCTGATATGCAAATGCCGTTACCAGAAGCGTTACGAAAACCACTGCCAAAACGCTTTTTATATTTTTTCTGCCGCACATGCTTTCCACCACCTTTCTACGAAAGTAAAATCCATATCTACTTCATGTTCTTATCATATAACTAAGTGTACATATGAGCAACTGATAAACTTACTACTCTAGGGCTTCTATTGGACGGAATCTATTCCGAAAGCGCAGAAAATGTATTTTCTTATCAAAATACTTAGTTTTCTTCTTCGAAATGCAACTTTTGCGTGAAAAATGGCGGCGCAAAGTCCTTGGGTGTTCATTTCATCTGGCAGTTGATATAATTGAACTGGATTTAGGTTTTTGCTGGAGATGTACTCAGGGGCAGATGGAGCCAACACAGTGGGTATGTGGGGGGCGTTGAAGAATAGGCCGAAAGAGTCGTTCATCCCGCAGGAAAGACATGAGACTATCCGCCGGAAAATAATGGATATCCTTGAGGAGAATTCCTTCTCAGCCAAAGACATATCCGGCGAAGTCGGCGTTTCTGTGAGGGAGGTATTGGATCATCTCGAACATATCCAGAAGAGTGTCAGCCGGGGCGATTTTCATCTTGTGATTACTCCCTCGGAATGTAGGAAGTGCGGTTTTGTTTTCAGGAAACGGGAAAGGCTCAAGAAACCAGGCAGGTGCCCTGTATGCCGTGGTGAATCTATACAGGAACCTCTTTTTTCTTTACTGAGAACAGAAAGGGGTGAAACAGAATGAAAAGAATGAAAATGTATGGTAAGTCATCCCGTCTCCTGTTGTGTTCTTTCATCGCTGTCTTATTGTTCTTCTCCCCTCTTTCCCAAGGGCATACCCTGGGTCGCCAGAAAACTTTCCTCTGGAAGGTTGATTCAAAATCGGCCACGGTGTATGTTTTGGGTTCTCTCCATGTATTGAAGAGGGAGATGTATCCCCTGCCCGAAAAGATCGAGAATGCCTTCAGCAAATCGGATGTATTAGTAGTGGAAGCCAATATCAATGAGCTGTCCCCTGAAGGGATTCTGGGAATGATTGGAGGGGCGTTGTATATGGGAAATGAGGGGTTGGAAGGCCATCTCTCCAAAGACACATATGAGCTTGCGAAGACGAGATTGAACAGGTTTGGAATGCCCATTGAGTTGTTCGACAAGAGCAAACCTTGGTTTCTTGCCCTCATGATAACTGCCCTGGAAATGCAAAGGCTCGGGTTCGATCCTGAATATGGGATTGACACCCACTTCCTAAAAAAGGCCGAAGGGCGAAAACGCATTATGGAATTGGAAAGTGTCGCCTACCAAATAAACCTCCTCAGCACGCTCTCGGATGGAGAGCAGGAGTTGTTTCTCCTCTATTCACTCAGGGACCTCGATATCCTTGCAAGGGAAATGGATACGCTGACAAAGGCGTGGAGCACAGGAGATACAGATGCCCTGGAGTCAGTTGTGTCAAGGGGGGCACAGGAAGACCCACGCATAATCACTATTTATGAAAAGCTCGTCTATGAGAGAAATATGACAATGGCATCAAGGATCGAAGGTTTTTTGAGGGCAGGAGGCCGCTACTTCGTAGTGGTGGGGGCAGGGCATCTGGTGGGTAAAAAGGGAATCATCGAATTGCTTAAGAAAAAGGGATATCCTATGGAACAGTGGTAAATCGTATCATCTCAACCCCACTCTCTTAAGAATGATACCAAGGTACTTGTTCACAGGATTGTTTCTCTTCAGAGAAGAAACGAGAGGGGGCCTGCGTGTCCCCAGATTCTCAAGTTCATCAATGATCTCCTTGTTGTGTTCGTATTCCAGCCCTTCCCGGAAGGTCCATATTGCGGCATTCTTTTTCCCGGCAATGAGATAGATCCTTCCGAGGTTGAGGTAGTGAACCGTGTTGTGCGGCTCCCTCGCCCTTGCCTTCTCACAGAGAGTCACTGCAAGCTGAAACTGTCCCCGTTCTTTTACGATGCAGAGAGCGAGAAATGAGGAAAAGATCGGCCTGTCTTCCTTCTGGACTGCTCTTTCAAAGAAGGAAAGTGCGGAGAGGGTATCATCCCGGGCAAGGGCCTCTAAACCCTGAGCGAAGAGTTCATCGGATTCTGTCATTGGCATGTAATCCTTCGACTGCAGAGCCCAACGAGCCTGATGTCTCCGACCGCAAGAGGTGACAACTAATATCTCATTGCATCAGCAATGGATTTGCGTATCTTTTCCACGGAAGGCATATAGTACTCCTCAAGTCTGGGGAGGGGAAGAACCGTATCATATGCGCTTACTCTCATTACCGGTGACTTGAGGAAGAGCATCATGTCCTCTGCAATGGATGCCGACAGTTCAGAACCGAAGCTTCCTGTCTTGGGCTCCTCATTCACGATTACGATCCTGCCGGTCTTCTTGACCGAGCCGTAAATTGTCTCCTCGTCGAGGGGGTTGAGGGTCATCAAATCTATCACCTCGGCATCAAAGCCTTCCACTGCCTGAAGCACCCTGTGCAGCATGAATCCCCAGGAAATAATGGTAACATCTTTGCCTTCCTGCACTACCCTTGCCTTTTCGAGAGGCACGACATATTCTCCCTCAGGCACGTCCTCTTTTAACAGTCGGTAAAGCCGTGTAGATTCGAGGAATAGCACAGGGTCGGGATCCCGTATGGAAGAGATGAGCAGTCCCTTGGCGTAATAGGGGGAGGAGGGCATCACCACCTTTATGCCCGGCATGTGACAGAAAAGGGCCTCGCAGCTTTCCGAGTGATGTTCAGGGGCCTTGATCCCTGCGCCGTACGGAGCCCTTATCACAAGTGGACAGGTATATCTCCCTCTCGAACGGGAGCGTAGCCTCGAAGAGTGATTCGATATCTGGTCCATTGCAGGATAGATAAATCCGAGGAACTGAATCTCGGCAATGGGCTTCAGGCCGTATGATGCCATCCCTATGGCCGCGCCCACGATGGCAGACTCAGCAAGGGGGGTATCCACAACCCTTTCCGGCCCGAACCGATCCAGAAGCCCTTCGGTGACCCTGAACACCCCTCCATCCCTTCCCACGTCCTCTCCGAGGATGAGGACATCTTTATCCCTCTGCATCTCCTCTCTCAGAGCAAGGTTAATTGCCTGTACCATGTTCAGCTTCGTCATATCAGAAATCCTTAACCTCTCTTTGCAATCTCTGGCTAAGCGCTGCGTAGGTGTAGGTGAACATATCCCGTGGATCAGGGTGCGCTATGGATTCAGCCTCTTTCTCTGCTTTGTCCACCTCGGCCTTTGCCTTCAGTTCCACTTCCTTCTGATATTCAGCTGTCCAGAGCCCTTTTTTCTCCATGTACAGTCTCAGTCTCAGGAGTGGATCCTTTGTCTTCCATCCATCCACTTCTTCCTTTTTCCTGTACCTCGATGCGTCATCGGCAGTGGTGTGGTCCGAGACCCTATAGGTGAAACACTCGATAAGGGTCGGTCCTTCGCCCCCCTTTGCCCTGTCTAGGGCCTCTTTTGTAGCCCTGTAGACGGCAAAAATATCATTTCCATCCACCTGAAGGCCATGAAACCCGTACGCAATGGCCTTTTGGGCAATGGTCCTGGATGCGGTCTGTCGTTCTCTGGGCACTGATATAGCCCATTGGTTGTTCTGGCATATAAAGATCACAGGCAGCCTGAAGACGCCCGCGAAATTGAGGGCTTCGTGAAAGTCGCCTTTGGATGTACCCCCGTCTCCAAAGTATGCAGCCACCACGATTTTGTCCCCCCTGTACTTCGCTGCCATGGCTGCTCCCACTGCGTGAGGAAGGTGTGATGCCACCGGAATACACACCGGAAATATGTTCTTATCCTCTGTTGTCCTGAGACCCCTCTCATCTCCGGACCAATACTGAAGGATCATATGGGGCGGATGGCCAAGGGCGATGTATACACCGTTTTCCCTGAAGGAGGGAAAGACCCAATCGGTCTTTTCGAGGGCA
>DASPUA010000113.1:0-6115 GCA_035623135.1 Thermodesulfovibrionales bacterium
CCTTCCAGCCTCGCTCCGCTCATCCCAAGCGGGTTCTCTATCCCGTTGTCTCCGTCAATTCTGAAACCACCCGGAATCACGTGGAGGACCTCGCGGTCAACAGGAACGCAGACCGCGCTTGCAGACTCCAGAAGCCTGTCCACATCTTCTTCGCTCACCAGACCCTTTATTGCAATGGCGCCATGGCCGTCAAATCCCTTAATATGGCCTCCCGCAATACCCACGAAGACGGACCGCACCTTCGCCCCGAGGGAGTCCTCTGCATCCTTCACCGTTCTCTTTATCGAGTCAGCGGTACGATCCATATCCACCACAATACCCTTCCTCAGCCCATGGGACGGAGAAGTGCTTACAGAAATGATCCTCGACTTTTCCCCTTCATGGTCCCCGCAGATAGCACATATCTTCGTGGTACCCACGTCGAGACCCACTGCAAAGTCCCCATTCCCCGCTTTGCCGAAGGTCATCTCACCACCTCACTTATGGGCTTTACCACCACCCTGTTCGCGAACCTGAGGTCAATATAATCCACTGCGATGGCACGTTTCTTTATATCCTCTTCCAGTTCAAAGAGCCTGCTGAGCTTCCGCTCATAATCCCCCTGGCCGATCTTAATCACCACGCCATCCAGTATCAGGGAGATACTTTCAGAGTCTTTGCCTGCCACGATCTCGACGCGCCCCCTCTCTGTGGCAATCTTCTTATCCTTCAGCACTCTCGCGAGGTGAAGGGCCTCCATGAAATTGTCACGCTCGCCGGATGGGTCAGCAGTGATTATTGGAAGGAACGGGATGGCTCCCTTCATCTCCTCAAGCATCTTCCCCTTTTCATCGATGAGAAAGGAGCGGCCTCTCATCTCGAGAATCGCGAAGGGAGATGACTCATGAATCCTTATAGAGACCGAGTGGGGGAATTCCTTTCTGACGCTCACATCCTTTATCCATGAAGATTTCAGAAGTTTCTCGGATATCCCCTTTGTCGAAATATGGAAAAGACCCTCACCTCCGTAGAGGCCTGCCATCGATTTCAGTTCCCCCTCTGAAAGGTGCAGGTTTCCGTAACACACCACTTCCCGGAGGGGAAAGAGGCGTGTGCTCGCCTGGTAAATCCTGAGGCTCAGGAAGACCCCCGCACAGATACCCAGGAATACCACACCAACGCCAATGGTGCGGGGCCGGAAAAAGACCTTCCATAACCCTTTTCGGCCCACCAGGTTCGGCGATTGCCTGTTCTTCGGCATACGCGTCTTCATGTCCCTTTTCTCCCTGCGAGCGCTCCCTTCAGGATCTCTTCAATGAGCGAAGGGAAATCTAGTCCCGCCCGCGCGGCAATCTTTGGAAGAAGGCTGGTCTCTGTCATCCCCGGTATGGTGTTCACCTCCAGCACATAGGGGTTACCCTCCTTATCCACAATGAGGTCCACCCGTGTTGCTCCCCTGCAGCCCAGGGCAGTATGGGCGGAAAGGGCTGCCTTCTCAGCATTGCGCAGGATCCCCTGATCCACCTCAGGAGGGAGGATGTAGTCGGTGAGACCTGCGGTATATTTGGCCTCGTAATTGTAGAATTCAAGAGTGGGTCTCACCTCAACCGCACCAAGGATACGATTATTGAGAATGCCCACCTGTATCTCCTTCCCCTGGATATATTTCTCCACAATAATTCTTGTGCCAAAGCCGGCGGCGTGTCCCATTGCCGCGCGTAAAGAAGAATGCTCTTTCACGATACTCACCCCGATACTGGAGCCTTCTGCCGCTGGTTTAATGACCCACGGCAGGGAGAAATCAACAGCAGGCAGCTCGTAGTGGGGGCTCTCCGGCTTCTCACCCGATACGGACCGCTCAAGATGAATCACCTTAAAGGAAGGGACGGGAATCCGGTGATACAGAAAGACCTTCTTTGACGACTCCTTGTCCATGGCCAGTGCAGAGGCAAGAACGCCCGAGCCGGTATATGGGATTCCCAGCACATCCAAAAGCCCCTGAAGCGAACCGTCCTCACCATATCCTCCGTGCAGGGTCAGGAAGGCGACTTCCACCCCTTGTCTCTTTATCACTTCACAGATATCATGTTCGACGTCGATGGCAGCAACATTGTAGTTTCGTCCCTTTAACGCGTTCAGGACTGCGTTTCCGCTCTTGAGAGAGACCTCCCTTTCAGCCGAAGTCCCGCCCATCAGAACGCCTATCCTCTTATCGGTCACCATGTCTTCCCACTATCCTGATTTCAGGCTCCAGCTCTATTCCAGAGGATTTCAGAACCCTCTCTCTCACCTCATCCATGAGTGCGAGGAAGTCGGCGGCCCTGCCGCTGCCCTTGTTCACGAAAAAGTTCGCATGGAGCGTGCTCACCTCAATATCGCCCTTCACCATGCCCTTGCACCCGGCCTCGTCCATGAGTTTTCCGGCAGCGGCCTGGGGCGGATTTTTGAATACGCATCCCGCCGACCACTGGGATACGGGCTGCGTATGTCTTTTCTCCTGGAGAAAGCGTTCCACCCTCCTTGCCACATCATGAGGATCGTCGGCCTTCAACCGCATAATCGCACTGAGTATTATCATATTGTCAGGGATGCCGGATGATCGGTATGCAAAGGAGAGAGACCTGTCCTCGAGGCTCATAATCTTCCCCTCTCTCCCGATGACCGTCACTGACTCCACCACCCGGCCGATTTCATATCCAAAGGATCCCGAATTACCGGCTATTGCGCCTCCCACAGACCCTGGTATGCCTGCAAGTCCTTCCATACCTGTGCATCCCTTTGCCTTGCAAAAATTGACAAGTTTCTGGAGAGTCGCCCCTGCCTCTGCAAAAAGTCTTATCTCATCGCCATGGTCCTCAATGAGTTCGATATGGTGGAACGATGTGGTGGCGATGACCGCACCCTCCACCCCTCCATCAGATATCACCACGTTGCTTCCCCCGCCAAGCGGCATGAACGGGATATGTTCATCCTTCAGTGTTCTCATGAGGTTCCTCATCGAGACCAGATTTCTCGGTATCACGTACAAATCCGCGGGTCCGCCTATCCTGAGGGTGGTATGTCCCTTCATCGGTTCATTCACAAAGAGCTCGCCCGTGGAACCATCTCCCCCGAATACCCCCCGTATCTTTTCGTCCAGCACCTGCTTTATCATCCCTTCTTATGTCCCATTCTTCATCCTCTTGAGCAATTCCTCCCCGACCTTCCACACATCTCCGGCACCAATGGTAAAGAAGAGATCATTGGGTCTGAGGGCGTTCATGAGCGTCTCCATCAGGAGATCATTACCCGAAATATATGTTGCATTCCTGTGGCTATTGGCCCGTATGGCGTTTAGCACCGCTTCCCCGTTCACTCCCTCCAGAGGCTTTTCTCCCGCAGGATAGATATCCATCACATACAGGATATCTGCGTCGGAAAAGGATACGCCGAAGTCATTCAGGAGGTCCTTTGTCCGGGTGTAGCGATGGGGTTGAAAGAGAATGACCAGTCTGCCGTCTTTCTTCCCCCTCCTTTGAAGGGACTCCTTCGCGGCCTTCAGGGTAGCCCTTATCTCTGCCGGATGATGACCATAATCATCAAAGAACGCAATGCCCCTCTCCTCGCCCTTAAACTCGAATCTCCTCTGTATGCCGCGGAACCCCTTGAGCGCCTCCTTGATGTTCTGGAGGTCGAGCTTGAGTTCCATCCCTACGGCGATACTCGCAAGGCTGTTGAGGACACTGTGCGCGCCCGGCATGGGAACAGAAAACCTCCCCATATCGTGTCCCTTATACGTCACCGTAAAGCTTATGGACATGAATTCTCTTTCCAGATTGGCTGCATGGATATCAGCCTGCGGAGAGAAGCCGTAGGTGACATACCTTCTGTGGATCCTGGGCAGTATTTCCCGGATATGTTCATTCTCCGCACAGAGTATCGAAAGCCCGTAAAAAGGAACCTTGTTGATGAACGAGACAAAGGCATCCTTCAGTACCTCCATAGTTTTGAAAAAATCCATATGCTCTCTGTCTATGTTGGTGACCACGGCAATGGTGGGCGAAAGGGTAAGGAAAGAACCGTCGCTCTCGTCAGCCTCGGCAACAATGAAATCCCCCCTTCCGAGTCTCGCGTTGCATCCGGTTGCCATGAGTTTGCCGCCGATTACCACAGTGGGATCGAGACCAGCCTGGGCAAGAATCGTCGCAATGAGTGACGTGGTAGTAGTCTTTCCATGCGCCCCTGCGATCAGTATCCCGTATTTCAATCTTCCCAGTTCAGAGAGCATTTCTGCCCTTGGGATTACGGGAATGGATTTCTCCCTCGCAGCCATCACCTCTGGATTCCCGGATGAGACGGCAGAAGACGTGACCACCACATGGGCATCATCGATATTCTGAGGGATGTGGCCTATGGAGACCTTTATTCCGAGGCTCCTCAACCGGGCTATGGTATCGGACTCTCTTACATCAGAGCCGGTCACTTCGTAGCCGAGGTTATGGAGCACCTCAGCAATCCCGCTCATCCCGATTCCCCCTATGCCCACAAAATGGATGGTCCTGAAACGCTCAAACAACGACCTTCTCCCTTCTCTTGATCAGGCTCATCACGATCTCCACAACCTTCTGTGCCGCGTCAGGCCGCCCCAATGATCTGCATGACCTTGCCATCTCTGTCCTTATTTCAGGGCTCTCATAGAGCTCTCTCAGATTCTTCGCGAGCGTTTCGCCGTCCAGTTCATGGTCGAGAATGACCCTCGCAGCTCCCATCTCAGAAAGTCGTTGCGCATTTTGTTCCTGGTGATGGCCTGCAGCGTGGGGGTAGGGAACTAGGAGTGATGGCCTCCCCACTGCGGTCAATTCAGCGAGGGTGGTAGCACCTGCCCTCGATATCACAAGGTCTGCCACTGCATACGCCTCCGGCATCCTGTGGATAAACGGTGCAAGCGTTCCCTTAAATCCCCATTTTCTGTATGTCTCCCTCACCGCCTCGTAGTGTTCTTTCCTGTCTGGTGGAGGAACTGTATCTTTTCCCTCATATCGTGAATATAATTGAACACGTTGCAGACCGCATTGTTGATTTTTCTCGCACCCAGACTGCCTCCGAATACAAAGACCGTGAATCTGCCCCTTTCAAGGCCAAAGAGTTCATAGGCTGATTCCTTTCGTGCAGTGAGAATGCCCTGCCGGACGGGATTACCTGTGATGTAGGTCTTGTTCTTCGGGAAAAATGCAATACTCTCATGGTAGGTGACACAGATGATATCTGCAACCCTGCTCAGGATCCTGTTGGCAAGCCCTGGCACTGCGTTTTGCTCCATAATCACCGTGGGTATGGAAAGGAATGACCCCACCAGCACGGGACTGAAGGACGCATATCCCCCCAGCCCTATCACTGCGTCCGGTTTTAATCCTCTCAGCAGCCTGCGTGCCTCATAGACCGAACCGGCTGTTTTTATGCCAGCACTGAATTTCTTCATCAATGACTTCCCTGCCACTCCCTCGGCACCCAGATAGCGTATAGGGTATCCCTCCCTCGGTATGATCGACGCCTCAATCCCTTTTTCCGTTCCGATGAATATCACCTCAGGCGATTCGCTCCTCCTCCTGAACTCTTCTGCAATCGCAATACCCGGGAAGAGATGTCCTCCTGTCCCGCCGCCTGCGAGTAGTATCTTCATGAATTCTCCCGGCCATCCATCCTTCCGTAGTGAGCCACTCCATGTGTTCGACCATACACAGCCATCAGGGCCTTTTTCTTCTCGATAAGGACCTCTGTCTTGTCCAGAATTTTCTTTGCCTCATCTCCTTTCGACAGCCTGAGCAGTATGCCCACTGCCACCATGTTCACCAAAAGGGATGAACCGCCATAACTCACAAAGGGGAGGGGCAGCCCCTTGGTAGGAACAAGTCCCTCGGTAACGCTGAAGTTAATGAGCGACTGGAGCGCGATCATCATCGTGAGCCCTGAGGCAAGGTAATACCCGAAGGGGCCCTTCATCCTGTGCGCAATGGAAATACCCCTCAGGAACAGGAGAAGGAACAGGCAGACAAGAATCAGCGCCCCAACAAATCCCAGTTCCTCACCCACAAGGGAAAAGATGAAATCTGTATGAGATTCCGGCAAAAAAGAGAGCTTCTGCCTGCTCTCTCCCAAT
>DASPUA010000114.1:0-6871 GCA_035623135.1 Thermodesulfovibrionales bacterium
GGATATGCACTCTTCCGCCCCTTTTACCAGTTGATGCAGATTCATTAAGACTTCCTTAACGGTTTCCTTGACCTCGGTCTTCATGTCTCGTCCTCTCCTTTCTTTATAAAAGCATACCAGACAATTCGACATACCACAATAAAATGGTACTTACCCTTTATGTATTTTATACGCATGTTTCGTAACGGATTGAATACCGCGTTTTCTTGCTTTTTCACCCACCTTTCCTTTATTCTTAAAGAAAAGGTCTTCCAAAAATCATGAGGTCTTTGGAGAATCATAAGGAGGGTTGTGGTGGTTACCATATCTGATTTGGCTGCAGAAAAGGGCAAAGAGATACTGAAGGCGGAAGGAAAGGCTGGATGGGGGCTGAGGATCTATACGGCCGGCGGCGGGTGCTGTGGCCCATCGTATGGCATGGACATTGATGAGAACCCAGTGGAAGGAGACGAGGTACTTGAAACAAACGGACTCAAAGTGTTCATGGATAAAAACACCGTAAAGAGCCTGGGCGGCATGCAGATTGATTTTGTTGATGATGGGGAACGACAGGGGTTTGTGCTCACAGGCGGCAAATCTTCTTCGTGCGACTCCGGATGCAGCAGCTGCGGATCATAATAGAGGAGGGATGATGTTTCCGATCAACAGACCTCGCAGATTGAGGAAAAATGAGGTAATCCGGAGAATGGTGAGGGAGACCTTGCTCTCTACCGATGACTTTATCTACCCCCTTTTTGCGATATACGGAAAGGGGGTGAAGAAAGAGATTGCCTCCATGCCGGGATGTTTTCAGGAGTCAACAGATCAACTCGTCAAGACAGTGAAAGAAGTGTATTCCCTCGGCATTCCCTCGGTGATGCTCTTTGGCATTCCCGAGCACAAGGATGAGAAAGGCTCAGGGGCTTACGACGACAAAGGAATAGTTCAAGATGCCATAAGGGCAATAAAGGACGCTGCTCCCGAAATGTATGTGATCACCGATGTCTGCCTGTGCGAGTATACGAGGCATGGCCATTGCGGAATCATAGAGCATGGTGATGTGGCCAATGATCCCACGCTGGAACTGCTTGCAAAGGAAGCGGTTTCCCACGCAAAGGCAGGTGCGGATATGGTTGCGCCCTCGGACATGATGGATGGCAGGGTTGAGGCGATTCGCCTTGCCCTGGACGAGGAGGGATTTCCTGAGACTCCCATAATGTCGTATGCGGCAAAGTACGCATCTGCCTTTTATGGTCCTTTTCGTGAAGCGGCTGAGTCCACACCCCAGTTCGGCGACCGGCGCTCTTACCAGATGGACCCTGCAAACAGGAGAGAGGCCATGAGAGAGGTCTCTCTTGATATCGAGGAAGGGGCAGATATCGTAATGGTGAAGCCCGCTCTCTCGTACCTCGATATCATTTCCGATGTCAGGGACAGTTTTGATGTTCCGGTGGCAGCGTATAATGTGAGCGGCGAATATTCCCTGATAAAGGCAGCAGCAAAGCTTGGATGGATCGACGGAGATCGTATGATGATGGAAATCCTCACCTCAATGAAAAGGGCAGGTGCTGACCTTATTCTCACCTACTTTGCAAAAGAAGCAGCAAGGCTTCTGAACCGCTAGCGAGAAAAGAGACCGGCCCCTTTCGGGCTCCCACGGAATTCATTACGCCCATCAGAGATGCTCCACCATGCCTGGTTATGATATGAATCATGGAGATTTCTCAGGATTTAGTTATAATAAAGACCGAGGGTATAGGAGGTGATAAGGAATGATAGAACGAACAAGGATTGAAGATGCACTGAATCAGATACGGCCTGCGCTGCAGAGGGACGGCGGGAACGTGGAGCTCGTGGACGTGACACCTGAAGGTGTGGTGAAGGTGAAACTGGTGGGCGCATGCGGTACGTGTCCCATGTCTATTTTAACTTTGAAGCGCGGCATAGAAGCGACCCTGAAACAGAGAGTGCCAGAGGTCGCATCGGTAGAGTCTGTTTAGTCCCCCTTTGTCCTGTGATGTGAACAGTAAAGATGGAATGCACAGTCAGGGCCAATTAATGCCTTCAGAGCCTTAATTGGCAGCCTGGCATTTCCCCTAAGGACAATGTCCCGATAGAGGGCCCTGAGGCGTACCTCCTCGGCTTTTGGGTGCTCGAACTTTTTTGTGTCAGGGGGAGAGGGCGATTGTCCTGAGGCCTGTTTCTTCATCAAACCCCATCATAATGTTCATATTATGCACTGCCTGTCCCGACGCGCCTTTCACGAGGTTGTCTATGGCAGTGACCACAATAAGGGTGTTCGTTCTCTTGCTCACTGCAATGCCTATATGACAGAGATTTGTGCCCCTGACGTTCTTCACATTGGGGAACTTTCCTAGGGGGAGAACTTCTGTGAAAGGCTCCCTGCCGTAAAGCAATGCATAGACGTGGTGGATCGCTTTTACGTCCAGGGACTTGTTAAGTTTTGCGTAAATGGTCGTGAGTATTCCCCTGTCCAGCGGAACAAGGTGGGGAGTGAAATTTACCCTGATTTCTTTGCCTGCAGCAATGGAGAGTTCCTGTTCGATCTCAGGAGTGTGCCTGTGCGAACCAATACTGTAAGCCTTGAATCCCTCGTTCACTTCACAGAACGAAAACACAACATCTGACTGTCTCCCCGCACCAGAGGTGCCTGATTTGGAGTCGATGACTATGGTGTCTGGATGGATGAATGCGTGTTTTACCGCAGGAAAAAGGCCGATTACCGCTCCTGTAGGATAACAGCCAGGGTTTGCGATGATGAGTGACTTCGCGATTTTCTTCCTGTAGAGTTCCGGAAGACCATACACTGCCTTCTTGAGCGTTCTTGGAAACCTGTGAGGAACCTTATACCATTCCTCATAGGTCTGTGCGTGTTTTAGCCTGTAATCTGCAGACAGGTCGATAACCCTTTTCCCCTGTGATGCAAAGAAATCAACCGCCTCCTGCGATGCTGCATGGGGAAGTGCCATAAAAAAAAGTTCTGCCTTGGGAAGTATCTTCTCCCTGTCCAACACCTCGTAGGTGAGATCTTTGTAGAGGGAGAGATGAGGAAAGAGATCGGTAACCTTTTTCCCTGGTGATTTTTCAGAGGTTACTGCGGTTACTTCTACGTGTGGATGTAGTGCCAATATCCTAAGGAGTTCTGCCCCTGCGTATCCGCTTCCGCCGCATATGGCCACTTTTGTCATTTGAATAGCCCTCTGCCTTCAGTCCCCTGTCAGGAGTCAAGAGGGAGAACTCAATCTTCGGGTTATTGAGACTGCAGACAGATGACTGTGGGACTGGTCAAGAAATTTTTATCTCTTGGAGAACTGGAATCTCTTCCGTGCGCCCTTCTGACCGTACTTCTTTCTCTCTTTTTCCCTGGGATCCCTCGTGAGGAAGCCCTCTTTCTTGAGCTTGGACCGCAAGTCGCTGTCCAGCTGGGTTAATGCCCTCGAAATCCCGTGTTTCAGGGCACCTGCCTGACCGGTAAGCCCTCCTCCCTCAACCTTTGCAAATACGTCCAGTTTCCCTACCATCCCTGTCAGTTCAAGGGGTTGCCGTATCATCATCCTGAGTGTTTCTCTGGGGAAATAAGAATCGACCGGTTCTTCATTGACCGTTATCCGGCCATTACCAGGAGAGACATTGACCCTTGCGATGGATGTCTTCCTTCTCCCCGTTGCATTGTATCTGATTTCGACCATTGGGACTCCTCTACTGTAGTATTTCCGGCTTCTGAGCCTCGTGGGGATGCTCGGAACCCTTGTACACCTTAAGCTTCTTCAGCATGGCCCTGCCGAGCCGGTTCTTGGGAAGCATGCCCCATATTGCATCTCTTATCACCTCTTCAGGTTGTGCACTCAGGCGCTCCCTGGCAGTGGCAGCCTTTATTCCACCGATAAATCCTGTATGGTGATAATATACCTTGTTATCCAGTTTTTTCCCGGTGAGCCTAATTTTTTCCGCATTAATCACCACAATGAAATCACCCGTATCCACATTGGGGGTAAAGACCGGTTTGTTCTTCCCGCGAAGGCAGGTCGCAGCCTTTGTGGCGAGTTTGCCGAGGACCATGTCCTGGGCGTCTATCACGTACCACTTCCGCTCTACCTCGTGTTTCTTTGCAAAATGGGTTCTCATGAACACACCGTCCTTGCGATTTTAAGAGTTTTTAAGCATACTTGAAATACCGGACAAATGTCAAGAGCCAAGGCAATTCAGGCCTTTGGCCTTTCATAGACCATGACTACAGTATGG
Organism: Thermodesulfovibrionales bacterium; assembly: GCA_035623135.1. Classification (GTDB taxonomy): domain Bacteria; phylum Nitrospirota; class Thermodesulfovibrionia; order Thermodesulfovibrionales; family UBA9159; genus DASPUA01. The sequence continues at coordinate 4,243 of DASPUA010000114.1, forward strand.
GGCTTTCCTTTCACTTTGCAGGCTTCATCGAGAGCATCCAGGAGTTCCTTTGATCCCTCCTTCATCTCCACAAACCCCAGCTTCTCAAAATAATCCACAAGGTCTGTCACAATGTAGACAAGGCTCACAGGAGTGAAATCCAGCAGATGTTTCACGATCAGGGAACCCACCCCATGTCTTCTCTTATCCTCAACAACCACAACGCAACCGATCTGGTAGGCTTCCCCTGCCCTTCTTAATCTGCCAAAACCAGCAATAGTGCCATTTTCCATAGCGACCACAAATTCCTGAGGATCCAGATTCTCACTATCGATACTGTTTCTCTTCAACTCCTCCTGAATGAACGCCATATCCCCTTGAGTGGCATGACGAATCTTCATTGTCTTCCCTGCAATCTCTGACACCCTCGTTTCTTTAGGAGATTCTCTCATTTCCATTGAAGCCTCCCTATCCCGGATTTATATATTCCTCGAAGGACAGATATCAAACAGGACACAGTAAGCATGTCTGGGTTTTTTTGCCTCGCATATCTTTCTTCCGTGAAATATCAAGAGGTGGGTCAAATATCCCCACTCCTTATTCGGGGTAACAGCCATTAAATCCCTTTCGATCTTCACAGGGTCTTCATTCTTTGTGAGTCCAAGCCGCAAGGAAATCCTCTTCACATGGGTATCGACAGCGATACCCTTGTTCATTCCGTACGCATTGAAAAGGATGATGTTGGCCGTCTTTCTGGCAACGCCGGGAAGACGTGTGAGCTTATCCATGGTCTTCGGGACCTTTGAGCCAAATTGTTCCATAATCATTTTTGCCGATGCCTGAATATGTTTTGCCTTGTTGTTATAGAAATTTATTGAGCTGATATCCTTCCTCAATACGTCGAGAGGGACATCCGCATAATCTTTGATAGATTTATATTTCTTAAAGAGAGGTTCTGTCACCCTGTTTACATGAACATCCGTGGTCTGTGCTGAAAGGATTGTGGCAACAAGAAGTTCAAAGGGGTTCTTGAAGTTCAGAACCGTCCCGGGTTCAGGGTATTCTTTTCTTAATCTCCTGATAATCTCCGATACCTTTTCTTTCGCGTTCATTGCATCCTCTCAGTACAAAAAGGTGGCGCTATTTCCCCGTGGTATCATCCCTGCTGCTTTTAGCCTTCTCGGTCTTCTCAGGCGGTACGTAAACACCTGTCCGTTGAAAATCTCCGACAGGCCTTCTAAAAGTAAAGTTGAAAGGCCCGATCACGAGCGTGTCCGCCGCCTGCTTGATGCTTCCGCTTGCAGCCGCGAACGGTAACGCGACGATAAAGGCAGCGCTCCCAATGGCAAGGGCAGCAAGGCCGCCGGGCCTCGCAAAAGCAAGATCACCCACTGCCAGGAACGCCTCATCAAAATCAGCAAAAGCCGGAGCTGTGTTGAAAAGGAGAAAGCACGTTATGAGCAAAATCACTATTCTTTTCATTATTCACCCTCCATATCATTGATATCATTGAACTGTTTGTGCAATTGTCCTTTTGTACCCGTTGAAGAACAGACCTTGTATATTGTATCGCAGGGAAACTCCACTTTCAACTCTTTCGTTGCACACTCGCAAGTGAGGATATTTCTTTCTTAAGAACCAGTGAGCGTTCTCAGCCACGCATACCATGCATCCACGGAAAAACTGTATGTGCGAACCCTTCGGCGGGATTCTCATATCAGGACATGTCCTGGGGCGATGATTTCATTAAAAAGGTCTCGAAAGTCCACCTTTTCGAGATATCACAAGCTCACTCATGGTCCCTATTCACAGACGGTAACAGACCATTTTCTCCCGAGCCATTTCCACCTCCTTTCGTCTCTCTTCAAACCCCTCCTTGCCCATCATTCCGTAGGTATAGCTTTTGCTTTCTTCCACCCCCGGCTGGTTAAAAGGATTCACCCCGTAGAGGAATCCTGTAAACACGGTTGCGATCTCGAAGAAATAAAACAGCTGGCCCATATGGTAGGGATCTAGGGAAGGGATGCTGAGCGTCATGTGAGGTCTTTTATGTTTCACAAGGGCAAGTTCTGTGGACTCTTCCTCGGCATTCATGAGTTCCGAGAGGAGGTGACCTCCCAGATAATGAGTCCCCTCTATCTCCTCAAACAGATGGGGGATCTTAATATCCGTTCCATAGTCTATGATCTTCAGGAATATACAGACCTTGTCCTCAGGCCCTTCCATCCAGAGCTGAAGCTGGGAATGCTGATCAATGCACCCGAGGGACGGATACGGTGTTATGCCGGTACCCAGTTTCCCAAGGCTCTCGGCCCACAACTGGCAAAACCACTCGGACAGGACTTTCAAACCATCAGCATAAGGAATGATCACATTGATATTTCTTCGTTCTTCTTTCTCCATCAGATACAGAAGCGTCCCGAACAGATATGCGGGATTCTTCCATATTTCAGGCTCCGAACACTTTCTATGGATATCCGCTGCACCCTCCAGCATTTCCGAGGCCCTTAGTCCGACGATCTCTGAAAGCAACAGACCGACAGGGCTGAGGACCGAAAACCTCCCCCCTACCCCTGGAGGGATTGAGAGAGATTTCAACCCCAGGTCACTCGCGATCTTTCTAAGGCTTCCCTTGATAGGATCTGTGGTC
>DASPUA010000115.1:0-6403 GCA_035623135.1 Thermodesulfovibrionales bacterium
GCTTGATGTCGCGCTGCATTTCGATATTCATTCGTGTACTGACATCACAGGGTTTGGCATTGTCGGACATTCATTGGAAATGGCAATAGGAAGCGGAGTACAAATGAACCTTTCTTATAAAGAACTACCACAATATCCTCACGCACTCGAAATGTACCGAAAAGGTGAATCTACTGGAAGTAACAAAGCAAACAGGAAACTTTCGGAGGGATATCTGGACATAACCAAAAGACTATCAAGGGAGGAAGAGGAACTGCTCTTCGACCCCCAAACATCTGGGGGTCTTCTTCTCTGCCTTCCAGAATCTCAAGCAGGGCATTTAGTTAATGGACTGAGAAATACGGGCATTGAAACCGCCGTTAAGATTGGTGAAGTGATCGCGGCTCAAAACCCACTTATAAGGATCATATAGAAACCTGGCAACGCTTTGCGGTTGATTTCTTATCAACTTAGAACGGCTTTTTTCTTCAAGTTCAATGTTAACCGTGACTATTTTTTATCTACCACGGGTTGCGCCGGCGTTCAATGATCCCGCTGAACTTACATTTTCTATTCTTTGACTGGTAACACGTGAATAGCTTTTATAACCAGTTGAATTTTGTCACCTACTTTGAGTCCGAGCGTCTCCAGGGATTCTGTGGTCAGAACAGAGGCCATTTCGGCTGGAGCCGTAACATCGAACTTCACGAGCGACATGATGTCTCCTGTCTTGATTGACTTTACTTTGGCATTGATGGCGTTTCTGGCACCGTATTTCATTCGATCCTCCTATAGGTGGAAAAGGTTGAATTGTCATAGTCGACAGTGGCTCGCAAAAGCGTGTCTACCATTGCATCATTTGGTCTTACCATATCATAATCTATATACACTTTCAACCATCACTCTATTCCCTATTAAGTTAGCAGGATGAAGGCATCATAGCCAAGGAATTTCCAAAGTCTAAACTTGGGACAATCGAGATTTCTGCTGGAGATATGACGGGCATCGGTTCATGAATGAAACTGTTACAGTTGCCCTTTCAAAAGTGGGGGCGAATCCTGCCCCGATGGACTTCAGTAAGGAATATTGACTTCGACATACACACCGAAACCCAAGCATCATTCTGTTGCAAGGACTCTTATCGATAACCGTCACCCTGACAAAATAGTGGTTGTGAGGAGTCGTCGGTGTGCTTTTCAAGCCATCCAAGAGGCTGGTGACAAGGACTTCCATATGACAATGCAAGTCAGAAAATCCGTTTAAAAGAGGCGTAAACGCAAATGCTGACCATTAAATAAGAAGCTTAGTCAAACAATCCTGGGTTTCCAGCCCTTTGCTTAATAAGGGTGATCAATTCATCATAGGAGATGGTCTTGACTCCCAATACCTTTGCCTTCTCCAATTTTGAGGCAGGGTCTTCGCCGGCCACAAGGTAATGGGTGTGTGAAGACACAGAAGAAGACGGGTAGCCCCCGTTGCTCTCGATGAGGTCCTCTATTTCCTTCCGCGGCCTTGGCAAAGTTCCGGTGATGACAAAGGTGAGGCCTTCAAGGGGTTTTCCCCGCTTCTTCTCAGATGAGAAGTCAGGGTTGACCAATTTTAAGCCAAGGGACTTGACTGTTTTGAGTGTCTCGATGTTTTTGTGGTCGTTGAAAAAGGCCGATATAGAGGAAGATATCTTCTCGCCCATTTGTCGTATCCCCATAAGTCTGTCTGGTTTGACATGGTATAACTCTTCGAGGTTCGGGAAATTCTTTGCAAGGAGCTTTGCGGCGTACTCACCCACATGGAGAATGCCGATGGCGAAGAGGAACTTAGCCAGAGTGGCATTCTTGCTCCGTTCGATCGCGTCTATGAGATTCTGTGCGGATTTTTCCGCAAATCGTGGCAGCTCAAGGAGGTCTTCCTTTTTTAGTGTATAGATATCCTCAAAGTGCTTGATGAGACCCTTCGAGTGGAGGAGTTCCACGTTCTTCTCGCCCAGTCCCTCGATGTCCATGCCACCCCTTGACGCAAAGTGGATTATCTTTTCCTGGACCTGCGCAGGGCAATGAAGGGAAACGCACCTGACCGCCACCTCATCCTTTTCCCGGACAATCTTTGCACCACATGCAGGACATTTCTCAGGAATGGGAGGAGGCTTTTCTTTTCCGGTTCTCTTTTCCTTCACTACCATGACCACGTGGGGAATGACATCCCCTGCCCGTTCCACTACAACAGTATCTCCCGCTCTGATATCCTTTCTTTCGATCTCATCCCAGTTATGAAGGGTTGAGCGGGTGACCGTAACTCCACCGATACGGACAGGTTCAAAGACGGCAAAGGGGGTGATTACACCGGTCCTGCCGACGCTGCCTAGGATTTCCTTTATCTTTGTGGTCCCCTGATGGGCCTGGAATTTATATGCAATGGCCCAACGGGGCTCCCGGGTTTTCACTCCCAGCCTCTTCTGAAGGCCGAGGTCATTCACCTTTATCACGGCGCCGTCCGATTCAAAGGGGAAGGAATTCCTTTCTTGTTCTATCTCTTGAATGGCGTCAATAACCCCCTCAATCTTTTTCACCACTTTTACCATGGCGGGAATGGGAAACCTGCATTCTTCGAGCCACCTAATGAACTCGGAATGATTCTTGAACGCGATTCCTCTCACCGTTCCTGTTCCGTAGCACGCGAGGTAGAGTTTCCGGGATGAGGTGATGGAGGGGTCCAACTGCCTCACAGACCCTGCAGCGGCATTCCGGGGATTGGCGAATCGAGGTTCGCCTCTTTGCTCTCTTTGCTTGTTCAATTTCTCGAACTCCTCAAGGTCCATATAGACCTCCCCGCGGATATCGATCTCGCCAGGAATCTTGTTCCCCTCTATCCTCAGGGGGATGGACTTGATGGTCTTGATATTCTGGGTGACATCTTCACCCTCGTAGCCATCTCCCCTTGTGGAAGCCTTGTGGAGAAGGCCATCCCTGTACGTCAACTCAATGGCGAGTCCGTCGTATTTCGGTTCAACGGTGTATTCGATCTCCTCTTCCGTAGTGAGGAGTCTTTTGATCCTGCTGCCAAATTCCCTCACCTCATCGTACGAGAAGGCATTATCCAGTGACAGCATAGGCTCCTTGTGCTTCACCTTCGCGAACTTCTCGAGGGGAGGTGCACCCACTCTCAGGGTGGGAGAATCCGGCAAGAGGTAATGGTATTTCCCTTCAAGCTCTTTCAGGCGCAGAAAGAGCCTGTCATATTCCGCGTCAGAGATGACGGGGGAGTCGAACACATAGTAGCGGTAATTATGGTAATTGAGGTCCTTTACGAGCTTCTCAATCTCGTGCGTGATCTCTGAAGGGATCTTTTCTGACATTCTATTTCTTTCTGCCTCACTGAACGATAAACCGTTATTCAAATAATACTATATTTCAGGTATTTTGAAAGGCGCACAGGATATACGGGGGGGGGTACAAGTTCTCAAAAGACATAAAGGGCAGCTACGGAGTCTTATAGAGCATTGTCTTTTTCCAGTAATTAAGAGTATCGTCCCCCAGTTCCGAGACATCAATCGCGTCCTCCTTTATGCTGGCAAGAAACTGGGTGTTCTTGAAATATCTCAGGACAAGGACATCCATGGTGTCCTCCGGGATGGCGAGCATGCCTATGGCAGACACTTCCTCAATGAGCCTATCGACCTCTGTCTCTTTTTGATGCATCAGTCCGAGGTTCTCCGCTTCTCCTCTCATGCAGGAACGCTGCAGGGAAGCCATCATTGTCTCATGGGACATCATACCTTTCATCACTTCAGTCACTGCGGTCAAGAAACGTTTCTTCTCCACATACTCTCCTTTCAGCAAGGTCTTAGCATGCACCCTGTCATTTGGGAACCCACACCTTTCCCTTATCTATTATATGTTTGATATCCCATCCCCTTTTATGCAGTTCCCTGGATATCCATTTCCTGTGGCATTTCCATGGAAATCGTTCGGCGCAGATGATCACTGCCTCTCTTTTCCCTGCAATGGATTCCAGTGTCTCGATCCCGCGCATAAACTCCTCGGTCACGAGGTACGCGGTGTATCCACCCTTCCTGAATCCTCCCAGTTCCCTGCCGAGGAAAAAGTACTCGATCCCCTCACTTTTCAGAAGCTCTTCGAGATTATTCCTGGTAAAGGTGGGAATCTTGCTCTTCGGGACGCTTCTCACATCTATGATGGCTGATATATTGTAAGAGAGGAGTATCTCGATAAAGTCTTCTTCGCTCCTCCTATCGGTCCCGAGGGTGAATATCCTCTTAACTGCTGATTTCGCCGTCAAAAGGGGCAGAGAATCGTCCATAGACTTCGTCAAGTATCTCCTTTGCACCCCTTGAAAGGATATCCTCTGCAAGCATCACCCCAAGGGATTCGGCATGCCCGGAGCTGCCCTGGATATGCCCCTTTATAATCCTGTCGCCCGAGACGCTTCCCACAAGCCCGTCCATTACAATCCTCCCCTCAGCCAGTCGTGCATGGGCAGCAATCGGTACCTGACACCCCCCTTCGAGCTTTTTCAGAAGGGCCCTCTCCGCTTTCACGCATGTGGCGGTCTCGGGATGATTCAATGGTGCAATGAGGTCGTTGATGAAAGAATCACCAATCCTGCATTCGATACCGATGGCCCCCTGACCTATGGCAGGGAGACTTATTTCGGTGGAGAGAATTTCGGTGATCCTGTGGGACCACCCGAGCCTTTTCACCCCCGCAGCAGCCAGAATGATTGCGTCGAACTGCCCCTCATCCAGTTTCCGCAATCGTGTATCGAGATTTCCCCTGAGTTGGGCAATCTTAAGGTCGGACCTCACGCTGAGCAACTGGCACGAACGCCTGAGGCTGCTTGTGCCGACTGTTGCGGCGGTGGGGAGATCTTTGAAACCCCGGATGCGGAATCCCGAATTCTCCATCCCCGAGATAAAGGCGTCCCTGGGATCTTCTCTCTCACAGATGACCGGCAGGTGGAGTCCGTCAGGAAAGTCGGTAGGCACATCCTTCATGCTGTGCACTGCGAGGTCGGCGGCTCCGGAGATGAGCGCTTCCTCTATCTCCTTCACGAAAAGCCCCTTGCCTCCCACCTTTGCAAGGGGGACATCCAATATCTTGTCGCCCGTAGTCTTGATCTTGTTTAATTCCACTTCAACGCGCGGACTGAGTTTCTCCAGCTCAGATTTCACCCATTCAGCCTGCCACAGGGCGAGCTTGCTCCCGCGGGTTCCGATCACAATCTTTTTTTTGTTCATTTTTTCTCGTCGTCCCCGTTTATCCCATAGAGTTTCTTGATGGTGGCTATGAGGATGTCCTTATCCTCTGTGTCTTCCCTGAGAGCTACCGTGGGGGGGTGGATGAGCTTGTTCGTAATCGATGAGGCCATGTACTCAATGGCCTTGCGCTCCTTTTCCCCTAAAGAAGGGAATTTATTCAGAAGGCGTTCCAGCTCTTCCTTCTTGATGGTCTCAGCCTTGTTCCTGAGGGCAACCACGGTGGGCACAGAGTCAAGGGATAGCATCCATTTCTGAAATGACTCGATCTCTTCTGTGATGATATTCTCCGCCTTTTCCGCCTCCTTTTTCCTTTCGAGGATATTCGTATCCACCACTCCCTGCAGGTCATCCACATCATAGAGATATACGTTATCCAGGTCGTTTACCGCTGGGTCAATATTGCGGGGTACTGAGATATCGATAATGAATACCGGGTTCTGTCTTCTCTCCTTCATCACCCGCTGCATTTCCTCTTTATGGAGCACGTACGTGGGAGCACCGGTGGAACAGATGATAATATCGGTATGCACTGCTTCGTGGAGAAAGTCATCGAACCTTACGGCAGTTCCATTCAGCTCTCTCGCGAGATCGCACCCGCGCTCATAGGTTCTGTTTGCGACGATGACTTTCTTGACCCCGAAATTTATCATATGTTTTGCGGCGAGTTCTGCCATTTCACCCGCACCCAGGAGCATGAAGGACTTTTCCGACAGGTCAGTGAATATCTTCCTCGCAAGCTCAACCGCAGCGAAACTGATTGAGACCGCATTTTCTGCGATCCTCGTCTCGGTCCTCACCCGTTTGGCAACTGATATGGTCTTTTTCATCAGTCTGTTCAGGAGAATACCCGTGGTCTTTTTCCCCAGGGCAAACTCAAAGGCGTCCTTCAGCTGCCCCAGGATCTGTGGTTCTCCCACTACCATGGAATCGAGGCTGGACGCGACCCTGAACACATGACGTACCGCATCTTGGTTTCTATGGAGGTAGAGTGATCGTTCGAGAGCAGCGGTGTCCAATCCGTGAAAGCGGGAGAGAAAGTCCCGTACGGTCTCAAACGCAGTCCCGGGTTCCTTTACGTTGGAATAAATCTCCACCCTGTTACAGGTGGAGAGGATGATGGCCTCTTCAATGCCGGGAAGCGTACTGAGCGTA
>DASPUA010000116.1:0-3778 GCA_035623135.1 Thermodesulfovibrionales bacterium
CACAGTTCCAGCAGTACAAACATTCGGTGTCCCTCCATTTGTTTTCTATGTCAGGAGAAGCATTTCCCTGACAGACGGTGGCGCAGGCGCCACACGATGTACACTCCTCGCTTACCGATCTCTTCAGCAAGGAAAATCTCGAGAGTATTCCCAGGAAAGCACCAAGGGGACAGAGATACTTGCACCAGAACCGTTTTTCTAAAAGATTGAGACCGAGCACAAGGAAGAAGAGACCGCCGATAAATGCAGCCTGATTATAAAATGGCTGCTGAAAGGAGAGAATAGACTTTTTCAGAAATGAATAGATAAACTCCGATATGTCCACAACGCCCTTAATATCGAGGTGATAAATAGTATCAAAAAACGCCCTCACCCCGTAATTGAACAGGGGATACACGCTCACTGAAAATGACCTGATCAGGAGGGAGAGGGGGTCCAAAATGCCCACCAGTTGGAGCGTGAATACAGAAGATACGAGGATGAACACCAGGACATAGTACTTTACCCTGTACCAATCCATTGGGGCTCGCTCATGGCGTCTTTTCTTCAGTGACCCCACCATATTGTTCAATGTTCCCAGGGGACATACCCATCCGCAAAATACTCTTCCAAGGGTGAATGAGACGACAATCATGATGAGGGAAAGGTAAAACGCCTTGGCAGCGGTGTGGGCAGAGAGGGCGGTTGTGGTGAGTATAAGAGGGTCAAAATCAAGAAAGATCTTTACCGGGTAACCCAGTAAATCATTTCCCTTTGACTCTGTCTGAATAAAAAGAAAGAGGAAAATGACCAGGAATATTCCCTGGGAAGTCCTTCTAAGGTTCTGCATAGAAGGGTCTCAGGCCGTGATTCTCTTGATCTTGAGTTTAGATAGGTCCATAGTACCGAGGCCCATCTTATCCCCAGCCCTCACATATCCCAGGTCACTCCCCTTTATGCCAAAAAGGGTCGCACCAAAGGAGTCAACAGCGACCTGATCAATCCCCACGATTACCGTATCTGTCTTTTTCACGTCCTTCAAATCCCCTCCCTGGGGACCGTTGGCGGTGAGTATCCTTATTGCATCCAGCACGGTGAGGGTCGGCTTGATGACGAGTCCGAGGTCAGCAAGACTTTCGTCCAGTTTCTGGTGTATCTGTCTCCTGGAGCCCCCCATAACACCCATCCAGTTCTTCATTGAAAGGGTGAGCTTAGCGAGGGTATGGTGTTTTGCTATGGGGATGTTTATCACTTTATCGGCTTCAAGGACTTCTGTGTAGAGCGGCCATGACTTGAGTGCCTCACCCTTTATATTTATGTCCCTGAATTTCCTTTCATCCACATACTCCAGCTCTGCGCCCAAAGACTTTACCGCATCAGCAATACCGCTCTGCACATAGCACCTCCTGGGGTCGTTGACCGGTCGGTCAAATACCTTTATCTTTTTCGCTCCTGCCTCAAAACAAAGTCTTACCATGGTCGCAACCACCTCAGGGTTCGTATTGGCCGCCTGTTCAGGGAGCCTGTCCCATCCAATATTCGGTTTTATCACCACCACGTCCCCCCTCGAGATAAATCTTTGTATGCCGCCCATTGCCTCAACGGCTGCCTTTGTTATTTTTGAGGGAGAGTCCCCATGGGCGACAACAAGATCAATCTTTTCTGACGCTTCCAGCGTGTGCACGGATTGTACGATAGCAGGAAGGGAAATCCCCACACCTGTCAGTGCCGCCAGTTTCAGAAACTCTCTGCGATCCATGTTTGCTCCTTTCTCTAATGCTACCTGCCCTCGCGTTAAGGCAACTCAGTTACTCAGCAAGGACTATTATAGGAGCCGGATATTCTCAAGATCCGAACATCTCTATTTATATTCTCAATAAATGAACTAGAGTTGTCAATTCGTAACAGGCCTTTTCTCCATACGAGGGGAGATGGGTTCATATCATATTGTTTCATCTCAGATACGCCTTAGTGAAAATCTGGTAAAATAAAGACGGAAGTATTCATTATCTGGTCAGAAGAATGAGTGACAATGGGCTGAAGTCTGCAGAGCGTCATGAGGCAAAGACAGGAGAGGAGGTCAGGAGTCCTTCCCTCTATAAGGTCTTTCTCCTCAATGATGATTATACCACAATGGATTTTGTCGTTCATGTCCTTGAGGAGATTTTTCACAAGCCGCCTGCTGAAGCCACGCAGATCATGCTTCACGTTCATAAGAAGGGGATAGGATTATGCGGGGTATATACACGGGATATAGCGGAGACTAAAGTGACGAGGGTGCACGAACTGGCACGAAAAAGGGGGTTTCCCCTTGCGTGCATGATGGAGAAGGAATGATCAGCAAGGAACTGGAACTCACTCTTGAGGCGACTGTAAGGGATGCACAGGCGAGGCACCATGAGTACCTCGGTGTGGAACATATCCTGTTTGCGGTTCTCCACGACGAATGGGGAGCAGAGGTAATAACGCACTGCGGAGGCAGTGTCGAAAAGATAAAGACGGCCATCGAAACTTTTTTTGAGGCACACATTCCCAGACTTTCCCCAAATGCCGGTGTCTACCCGCAGCCAACCGTTGGTTTCCATCGCGTACTCCAAAGGGCGCTGGACCACGTCCAATCATCCGGGAAAACGGAGGCAGATGCTGGAGACGTGCTGGCGTCCATCTTTTTGGAGGAGGATTCCCATGCCCTCCACTTTCTTCAGTCTGAGGGCATCATAAGGCTGGATGTGCTGAACTATATCTCCCATGGTATGTCAAAGACAGGGGAAGGGCTGGGAAACGGGAAGAATGAGGAGACAGAGGTTAATGATGAAAAAGGGGAGAAACGGGTACAAGGCCCCCTGAAACTCTTTGCCGTAAGCTTGACCGAGAAGGCTGAAAAGGGGGATCTGGATCCCCTGGTAGGAAGGGGAGAAGAGCTTGAGAGAACTATTCAGGTGCTCAGTAGAAGGAGGAAAAACAATATTATTTTTGTGGGTGAGCCGGGGGTGGGAAAGACAGCCCTTGTGGAAGGCCTTGCATTAAGGGTGCACCAGGGGAAGATTCCGGAGGCCTTACAGAATACTCAGATCTTTGCACTGGATATGGGAGGGCTCTTGGCGGGAACCAAATACAGAGGCGACTTCGAGGCACGTTTGAAGTCGACTATAAAGAGCATCGAAAAGATTCCTGGCGCCATCCTTTTTATCGACGAGATCCATACCATTGTGGGTGCAGGGGCCACGAGCGGTGGCTCTCTTGATGCGTCCAATATTCTTAAACCTGTACTTATTTCGGGGAAGTTGCGCTGCATCGGTGCGACCACCTACGAGGAGTACAAGAATTATTTCGAAAAAGACCGTGCCCTTTCCCGTCGCTTCCAGAAGATAGAGATTCAGGAACCGAACATCGGAGAAACCCTTTCAATACTGAGGGGGCTGAAGACATATTACGAGGATTTCCACGGCGTACACTACACCGAGGGCGCGCTGAAGGGAGCTGCGGAGCTCTCTGCAAAATATATCAATGACAAATATCTCCCTGATAAGGCCATTGATGTCATTGACGAGGCGGGAGCAACACTCAAACTTTCTCACGCCTTCAAGAGAAAGAAGACCGTAGGAATCCATGAAGTGGAACAGGTTGTTGCGAAGATGGCGAAGATTCCCTCTCGGACCATATCCACTTCCGAGATGGATAAGCTGAAGATGTTGAAGGATGAATTAAAGAAAGTTGTATTCGGACAGGACGATGCCATAAGTTCCCTCGTCTCTTCAATCAAGAGAGCGCGTGCGGGCCTGGGTTCGCCGGAAAAACC
>DASPUA010000117.1:0-3879 GCA_035623135.1 Thermodesulfovibrionales bacterium
CCTGGGCAGGGCGGATTCACTCTTAGAGGAGATGCAGACATATGGTTGGTTGTTCATTATCATCTTTACTGTTCTGATCATCTTCGGCATTGCACATATTGCCAATTTGGTATCAGGCAGGAGAGTGACGCATGGAAAATCACCAGATAGACAGGAGGAATCTCTTCGTTAATGGACCCAAGAGTCAGAAACACATCCGAATACAAGAAGATCTCAATCACGGAGTCTCTGAAGATCCTGGGGACTTCAGGAGACGGACTTTCAGAGTCAGACATCGGGAAACGTCTTGAGATATTCGGGTATAACGAAATAGCAGAGAAAAAGAAGAGTCCATTTCTTGATTTTCTGCTGCGCTACTGGGGACCCATGCCGTGGCTGCTGGAACTTGCAATGGGGCTTTCATTTATATTGAGACATTACCTTGAAGCGATAATAATCTTTGCGTTGCTTACAGTAAATGCCGTCATCGGCCATCTGCACTCACGCGGTTCGCAAAAAGCGGTTGAACTCCTTAAGAAGAAACTGGCGGTCAAAGCAAAAGTGTTGCGTGATGGAAAGTGGGTCATGAAAGAGGCTAAAGAGATTGTGCCAGGAGACATGATCGCTGGTGGACTCGGGGATATCGTGCCAGCCGATGTGAAAATTATTAGCGGTGAGCTTTCCATTGATCAATCAGTTCTGACCGGAGAATCCCTGCCTGTGGAGACACACCAATCAGACATAATCTACTCCGGTTCTATAGTGAGGCAGGGAGAGGCCAGATGTGTGGTGGTAAATACTGGTATTCACACATATTTCGGTAAGACAGCAGAACTGGTAAAGATAGCAAAGCCAAGGTCCCATCAAGAGGAAGTGATGATGGCCATAGTCAGATACATGATGTATTTGGGCATAGCCGCATTGGTTCTTGTGCTGACATACGGCATGGCGATGCATATTCAGGAGCATCTCGTAACAGTGCTGACCCTCGCAGTTATCTTTCTCATGGGTGCGGTGCCTGTGGCCCTTCCCGCAGTGCTTACCATAGTTCAGGCAGTGGGTGCGATGGATCTTGCAAGAAAGGGGGCGCTGGTAACGAGGCTGGACTCCATAGAAGATGCTGCATCAATTGATGTGCTCTGCCTTGATAAGACAGGCACCATGACCCAGAACAGATTGTCGGTCACAGACATCAGACCACTGCCTGGATATAAAAAGGAGGATGTTATCGCCACTGCAGTAATGGCATCTCAAGAAGAGGGCATGGACATAATAGACCTTGCAATTATTGAATATGCCAAAAGCATGGGAGTTGATTTTAATGCATACACACAGGTCTCATACACGCCTTTTAACCCTTCAATTAAGAGGACAGAGGCGATTATCGAAGTTAATGGAAGTCAGTTCAGGGCTGTGAAAGGCGCCGCACAGGTGGTCATATCCCTATGTCGCACCATTGATAATGAGACCATTGAAGAGACAACCAAGACAATAGAGGAATTCTCGAAAAAAGGGTACAGAACAATAGCGGTTGCACAATCAGGGATCGATGATCTGAATGATCTTAAACCCATTGGAATGCTCCCCCTTTCAGACCCTCCGAGACCTGATTCCAAAAGCATGACAGAGGAGGCAAGAATGTTTGGGGTAAAGCCCATGATGCTTACTGGGGATAACATAGCCATAGCAAAGGAAATAGCCCGTCAGGTGGGGATCGGAGATAGAATTATCCGGCTCGAGGATATTAAAGGCTTGAGCGAAGATGAACAGGTGAAGATCGTTGGTGAAATTGACGGCCTTGCAGAGATATATCCGGAGGACAAATACAGGGTCGTGAAACTCCTTCAGTCAAGGGGGCACATGGTGGGTATGACAGGAGACGGGGTGAATGATGCCCCTGCACTGAAACAGGCAGAGATGGGGATAGCTGTATACAACGCAGCTGACGTGGCAAAGGCATCAGCGAGTGTGGTCTTAACAGAACCGGGTATAGGCGTGATAATCGATGCAGTGAAGATAAGCAGGCAGACCTATCAGCGGATGCTTTCGTGGGTCATAAACAAGGTTACGAAGGTCATAGAATTTGTAGGCCTGTTAACCGTAAGCTTCTTGTGGCTTCATGATATTGTCCTTTCCCTTCTCGGCATGTCGCTCCTTGTATTTGCAAATGATTTCGTCACTATGTCCCTTTCAACGGACAATGTAAAGCACACGAGTAATCCAAATGCCTGGGATGTAAAGAACATCACAATCGCATCACTCATTCCGGGGGTGCTGCTGGTTGTGGAAGGCCTTATTGTAATACTGACAGGCCTGAAATACTTCCATCTGGAATGGGAGAAGCTGCGCACCCTGGTGATGCTCAATCTAATATTTAACAGCCAGTTCAGGGTATTGATAGTAAGAGAGAGGAGGCACTTCTGGTCATCTATGCCGGGAAGGGAATTGCTTATTCTGAGCGCAGGGACCATAATCGGATTTGCACTGCTGGGTGTATATGGGGTTTTTGTTCCATCCCTTACGCTGTATCAGGTTCTCACTGTTTTGATATTTTCGGCAGTGTGTACGCTCGGTATTGATTTCCCGAAGTTTTATTTGTTCAGAAGATTCAAATTATGATGTGCGCATGCCGAGTAAAGAACGGTTGGCGAATGATAGCTATCTCTTGATAGGAACCATGTGAAGACCAAATGGTGGTCCTCTCGAGTTGCGTCCCAATACTTTTTGACATTTTGAAACATTTGGTGATTATTTGCTTGACAAGTAATTCATTGTGTGATAACTAGAAATTAAGAGGGGATAGGTGATTCCCGACAAAGCCAAACCCTCCGTGAGAAGGGGGCGAAAGCGGTGGGTCTCATACAAGATGGCCGAGGTGCCGAAGGATTAACCTTTTGTGTGCTCGGCCTTTTTGTTTGAGAACATTTCGCAAATAGCAGGGATATATGGATAAATCAAGGCACTCTTTCAAAATTGTTCAACATTTCTTGCTCCAGGGAATGTTATGTTTGATGTGGTGGGACCCAGAATGAGTTCACGGAGAGTAATATGAAGTCGGTCAGAGGGGTTGTCAAGAATCGGTTTTTCGTAGCCGCTGTTATCAAAATTTTCAGCAGGGGTTTCACCACAATGAAAGTGGGCATACTTCTCCTGGTGAGCTGTCTTTTCCTTACAAAACTTTCTCTTGCCCAAAGTATATTCAAGCTCCCGCCAATGCCGAGTCCCGAAACCTATGGTTCGGAGCTCATGAGCAGACAGGGAGAACAACACAGTATGCGCCCAGTAGAATTTTCGCACTTAACTCACAGAGTAAAATACACATGCAGAGTATGTCACTACGAGCTTGAATTTTCAATGAAG
Organism: Thermodesulfovibrionales bacterium; assembly: GCA_035623135.1. Lineage (GTDB taxonomy): Bacteria > Nitrospirota > Thermodesulfovibrionia > Thermodesulfovibrionales > UBA9159 > DASPUA01. Next base: position 3,340 of record DASPUA010000117.1, read on the forward strand.
CGCAACGATACACCTATTCAGTGTAACAGGGGGAAGATGAATGGAAAATACTGTGCCGCATGTCACAATGGCAAGATTGCGTTTGGACCAGAGGAAGACGGTCAAGAGAATTGCAGCAACTGCCACGGCAGTAGTTCGACTGCGCCCTGGAAGAAGCTTATGGAACTTCAACAAAAGTTACCCAGAAGCAAGTTTGGAAATGGGATCGACTGGTCTAAGGCCCTGGATGAAGGGCTCATAAAACCCAAGACCAGCTTATCGGGTAGTACCATGCAAATCGTAAATATAAAGACCTTTGTCATTGATACGCAGATGAGCGGGATTTCCTCTGCGGTCTTTCCCCACAAGACACACGAGCAGTGGCTGGACTGTTCAAGCTGCCATCCTGAACTGTTCAATATAAAGAAAAAAACGACAGAGACTTTAAGGATGCACAACATGCTCGAGGGAGAGTCATGCGGTGTCTGTCATCTCTTAGTGTCCTTTCCGTTGGATGACTGCAAGAAATGCCATCCCAAAATGAGATTAGGAGGCGCGCCA
>DASPUA010000118.1:0-3356 GCA_035623135.1 Thermodesulfovibrionales bacterium
ATTCCCAAGGGCTTTTTTAATCTGGACGCATGTCTCTATCTGATAGATCCTAAGCTCAACGAACTCTCCCTCTTTTCAAAGACCGGGGAAGAAGGGCCAGGGCTTCATACCCCTCCCCCTGGTGAGGTGAGACCGCATGAGCTTCCCTATTACACAAGCAATAATAGCCTGGTACTCACCATCCGTGGGAAAAAACTTTTCATGGATGAGCTTCCCTTCGAGACCAGAGATAATGTCCTTGGTGTGCTCGAAATTTATCCTTTGGAAGAAAAGAGTCCTCACCAAACGCTTTTTTTTGAGAAATACGCAAACCGCATAGGCTTTAACCTCCACAACCGGTTCCTGGTGGAAAAAAATATCGAGCATCTGAGATTCATCCGTACTCTGGTGGCTGACATAGAACATAATATTATCGCGCCCAATATTGCGTACAGGCTCTTCCTGAAACATCTCAGAAGAAAGATCATGAAGAACATAGAGATAGAACAACACATCTCCGCTGCCAGGGAGCAGCGGAAAGAGGTCGACATGGAGTACCTTCTGGCGGAATTGAATGAAGTGAACCGAGGTCTGATGGATGAGCTTGAGAATCTGGAGAAGCACTACCAAAACATGAGCCTCTTTCTCGAGACCCTTTTCCGGAGGAGCCATTTTGACAAAGGGAGACTCACACTTATAAAGAAGCCCTGCAACATGAAAAAAGATGTGGTCCAGCCCCAGTTAGAGAGATATGCTGATCAGTTCAGAAATATGGGTATCGCCATTGATGACCGCTTAAGCGGCTTGCCTGATGAGGAAGTTATCAGCGTCGTGGATATAGGCCTCATGGCCCAGGTATATACAAACCTTTTCTCCAATGCGCTCAAGTACACCGAAGAAGTGGTCACACATGACGGGGAGAGGAAGAAATACATTTCTTACGGTCGCGAGGAGATTAGGGACTTCTTCGGTCCTGGCAAGGACGGCATTAAATATAATGTCTTCAACACAGGCCCCCACATTCCTGACAAAGAACGGTCAAGGATTTTTGAAGACGAGTACCGGGGCTCCAATGCAGCGGAAAAGCCAGGCACCGGCCACGGACTTGCCTTCATAAAAAATGCGGTTGAAATCCACGAGGGCGTCGTGGGGTACGAGCCCACCCAATATGGGAACAACTTCTATTTTATCCTTCCGAAATAATGACTTCGCCTAATTGATCTTTTCTCGCGATAGTTCCGGGGAAGAGCTGCGCTATACCTCGATCTCTTCAAAAATCATCTCCCGCTTAGGCACAGAAGATTTCTGCATTTCCGCAACAAGGGAGATGAAATTTTCCCTCGCCTCTTCCAAGGTTCCGCCTGTAGTCACTGCCCCGGGGATATCATTCGTCCAGGCCAACCACCAATCTTCATCCTTGGCAAACACCGCTTTCACCTTCATAAGGATTCTCCTTTCCTCTCTTATTACTCACTGTACCACATCTTTAGGGTATCATCAATCAACTGGCCTTGATAATGCATACGCTCGTCAGAGACCGAGCCTCCCCTTACAGAGACTGCAAAACCCTGGCCCTTTCCGGTCCGTATCGCCTATGGAGTTCGAAAAATACATGATGCAGCTGGGATGGATGCAGTGGTCAAGACCACAGGCGTGTCCCAGTTCATGGACCGCCTCTTTTACGGCCCTTTCCTGAAAGATCCTTCTGTCTGGCCGATGAAGTTTCCGAGACAACCTGTGCGACCAAGAATGCAAGTATGATTTGGCCACGATTCAAGGAAAGAATAAACCTTTCCTAAAGACCTACTGCTTTTAATACTAACATGAAATGGCGAGGTTCTAAGAGTGGTGTTATACCTCCTCCTGAGACCAACACACAGGCCATTTCGAAGAGATTGTCTGCTTCTGGTTGTCTCTTTCAAGGGGTCTGCGTTTCCGCTGTGACAACATGTCAAAATAAGCTATACAAAAAAGACTTGACAATCTTTCGCATCTCTTGCTAAACTAAGTTCATAAGATAAACAAAGGTAATCTTTTATGGGCACTTTAGAAAGAAGAGAGCGCGAAAAGAAGCATATGCGGGATCAGATCCTGCAGGCAGCGATGAAACTGTTTCTGAGCGAGGGGTTCGAGAAGGTCACGATGCGGCGAATCGCAAAGGAGATTGAGTATAGTCCCGCAACGATCTACCTTTACTTCAAGGACAAGAACGAGATTCTCTACACACTCCATGAACAGGGCTTTGAAGAACTCCACAAGCGGCAACAGGCGATGCTCTCTATAGGGGATCCTTTAGACCGTCTGAAGGGCCATGGTTTCGTGTATATTTCCTTCGCCCTTGAGAAACCTGAATACTATGACCTCATGTTCATTATGAGGGGCCCTGCTAGGAAGTTTATGGAGGAGGAATGGACAGAAGGAAGGAAGTCTTATGAATTCCTCAGAAGAAACGTTGAGGAGTGCATTGCAGCTGGGTACCTGCCGGAAGGGAATCTGGACGTGGCGGCTTTCTCTGTCTGGTCCCTTGTTCATGGTATCGTCTCGCTCATCATCCGAGGGCGTTGCAGCATGTTCCCTCAGGAAAAGATGAAGGCAATTGCGGAAGGCGCACTGGAATACTCAATGAGCAAAGTGCGAAAAGGACAGATCTGATTTTTTTTGCCTTGTTTATTAACAACGTTCAGTTAATAAGTATTGTTAACAAAAGGACAAAAGGAGGTCAACACTATGAAAAAGGAAAAGGTACTCGCAATCTCTGGTTCGATGAGGAATCCATCATTTACAGAAAAGATTATGGATCTCTGCCTTGAGGGAATGGGGGAAGCCTTTAAGGTTCAGAAGTTTTACCCCCATCGCATGAAGATAGGTCCCTGTCTGGGTTGCTGGGTCTGCTGGAAAAAAACAAGTCCAGGGGTCTGTGTCCAGAAAGATGATTTCGGCCAGATCCTCAGTGCCTATAAAGAGGCAGATTATCTTCTTTTGGCTGCACCGCTCTATTTCTCCGGCCTTCCTGCTACGGTCAAGAACGTCATAGATCGCCTTTTTGTGATTCTTGAGCCGGACCAAAATAAATCACCACGCGGTGGTACCGAACATCCCAAGCGTTACCACAGGCACCCAAAGGCCGCACTCATTTCGTCCTGCGGCTTTCCTGAGTTCGGGAACTTCGCCCTTCTGAGACAGCACTTCATGAAGATCAGTCAGGAGCTGGACTGGAGGTGGGCCGGGGAGGTCCTAGTCCCGGCCGCAGGCACTGCAAATGTCCCGGGCCTTTTTGACTCGAAATACGATCTGATCAGGAATGCAGGGGCTGAACTTGTCGCAGGGTCTATAAGCAAGGCAACCACCGAGAAGATTGCCGAAGCCATGATGCCGGC
>DASPUA010000119.1:0-5679 GCA_035623135.1 Thermodesulfovibrionales bacterium
CACCACACTCTCTCTGGAGGTACCTCGCGGCAATAGCAATGTTATTAAAGAAGCAGAAGCCCATGGCCTTGTTAACCTCTGCATGATGTCCCGGGGGCCTCACAGCACAGAAAGCGTTATCAAGTTTGCCTTCCCAGACAAGACGAACCGCATCTACGACTCCACCGGCTGCAAGCATCGCGGTCTCAAAACTTTCCCTCGAAATCTGACAGTCCGGGTGATCGAAATCATGCATTCCCAAAAGGCATGCTTCTTCAAAGTTCATCATGTACTTAATGCTGTGAACGTCCTCGATCCATTCCTGCCGCGCCCGCTTGGCTTTAAGCATCGTCAACATAGGAATCAGACCTGCCTCTTCAAGCCCGCTGTATGCAGCGAGCAGCCGCTCCGGCACCTCTGGGTGCTCGGACCCAGTTTGGTGGAGCAAGAAACGTTCATCGTACAAAAAGCCTGTTCTTCTCATTGACTTTCTCGTTACGCGGACAGTTTCAGGGGCAGTTTTTTAGTTTGTCCTATATATTCTCCAGTTGTCAAGACTCCCAGCACATCATGCAGCTTGCTCATGATAGTCAATCATCACTAGTTCATTATCTCACTTACCTCCGTCAAGCTCTTACTCGTTGTAAAGTCATTGCTCTGCCGTAACAACAGGGGGCAGGGAAAACTGACGCCCCTGCCCCCTCTCGTCATCTTAGTTCGACGACATCTGAATCACTCAAGACTTCCCTTATTAGCGCTAAAACTCTACCTTTGATTCCTTCCCCTGGACCATTTCTGTGATTAACGTGACGATTTCGGGATTAGCCAGAGTCATAACATCACCCACATCCGTGCCATTGGAAATAGCGCCAAGCACCCGTCTCATGATCTTACCTGAACGCGTCTTGGGCATGTCAGGGACGATCCAGACCTTTCTCGGCCTCGCGATCGCGCCAATTTCACGGACAACGCACTCTGAGACTTCTTTCGCAAGTTTCTCGCTAGGGTTGAACCCCGGTTTCAAGGCAACATACAGATCGGGTTCCTTTCCCTTGACCTCATGTTTTACGGGGACGACCGCGGCTTCAGCAACTTGCGGATGTGTAAGCGCGGCGGACTCGATCTCCTTTGTGCCAAGCCTGTGACCGGAAACATTGATGACATCATCGATCCTGCCGAGGATTCGGACATATCCGTCGGCAGCCATAACCGCGGCATCACCGGTAAGATACGGCCAATCCTGCCATCTCTTGCTCTTCGGGTCTTTGCAGTATCTTTCAAAATAGGTCTTGACAAAACGGTCGCGGTCTCCCCAGATGGTCTGGAACATGCCGGGCCACGGGTTCTGTATGCAGATGTTGCCTGCCTTGCCGGATCCCGCCGGGACTACGTTGCCGTCGTTGTCATAAATAATCGGATGGATACCCGGCACACCGGGGCCAGCACTTCCCGGCTTCATCGGCTTCAGCGCCGGCAGAGTGCTGCATAGGAAACCGCCGTTTTCAGTCTGCCACCATGTGTCCACGATGGCCGCTTCGTTTTTGCCGACCTCGTGATAATACCATTTCCAAACTTCAGGCTCAATCGGCTCACCCACGGTTGTCATATGTTTGAAGTGGTAATTGTATTTTGCGGGCTCGTCGGGACCGACCTTTCTCAGCGCTCTGATGGCGGTAGGTGCGGTATGGAAGATATTAACATCCAGGTCCTGGGCAATCCTCCACGCTCTTCCTGCATCCGGATATGTTGGGACGCCTTCGAACACAACACTGGATGCACATAATGCCAACGGGCCGTATACAATATAGGAATGACCCGTGATCCAGCCGATGTCGGCCATACACCAGTATACGTCTTCAGGATGAATGTCCTGAATGTATTTCGATGTCCCTGTTACATAAGCAAGATAACCGCCGGTGCTGTGCTGTGCTCCCTTGGGCTTTCCGGTAGTGCCGCTGGTGTACATGAGAAAGAGCGGCGCCTCGGCAGGCATCTTGACCGGGTCAATCCTTACACCATAATAATCTTTCAGCAGGTCGTTGATAATGAAATCGCGACCATTTACCATCGGAGTCGAAGCAGAATATTTGCCGGGGTAGCGTTGCCATATCAGAACCTTTTTGATCTTCTGTCCATCTTTTGCAGCTTCCGCCACGGCGATATCAGCCTTTTCCTTATGATCTTGAATCTTCCCGGCCCTGAAATACGCGTCCATCGTTATCAGGTATTCGCTCCCTGAGTCAACTATCCTGTCAGCGCAGGCCTTCCCGCTGAATCCGCCGAAGACCTGGGAGTGTATAATGCCGAGTCGCGCGCAGGCGAGCATGGTGATAGGGAGTTCAGCCACCATCGGCATATGGAGCGTTACCCGGTCTCCTGCTTTCAGACCGCAATAATCCCTAAGGATTGCTGCAAACTCATTCACCCTCACATACAGCTCCTGGTAGGTGACATGCTCCACCTTATCAGTCTCAAGCTCCGGTACGAAGTGGATCGCTGTTTTGTTCTTATTCTTTGCAAGATGCCTGTCAATACAGTTGTAACTTGCATTGATCAACCCGCCTTTGAACCACTTAAAGCAGGGGGCATCGCTGGTATCGAGTATTTCATCCCAATACTTATACCATGTCAAAAGGTCTGCATACTCCTTGAAACAGTTCGGAAAGTTCTCCAGGCTGAACCGGTCATAAACCGTCTCATCAGTCATGTTCGCCTGGGCAATGAATTTTGTGGAAGGATAGAAGAATTGCTCTTCCCCCCAATGCACCGCAATCTCAGCTTCGGATGTTTCTACGCCTTCTGGTTTCTTTTCTTTTCCACTCATTGACTATTCCTCCATCAGATTTTTATTTTACTCAGACGAGTAATTTCTAAGTTTCCGTCGGCGTAAACCGGCTCGTTCTCGTCTTTTAATCGTCTATGCTTGAGATGAAAAAACTCCGTATCATCCACTGCCCGCCTCTCGCAATCCTGCTCATTCACAATGCGCGAGGCGTATCAGGCTCAGCGAACTCCTTTGCCCATCTCGGCCTATGGGTAACCCTTACAAGGATAACCGCAACAATCAGTACTGCTGCCGAAAGATAGAATGCATAGTCAAGCACTCCGGTCACGTCCTTGATTGTTCCGGCCAGTCTCGCCATAAAGAATCCAAGTCCCCACCCCAGAAAAACCAGGCCGTAGTTGAAACCAAGGTTCTTTGGGCCAAAGAAATCAGCAGTGAATGCAGGAAGCAGCGCAAGCCCCCCGCCGTATTGCCAGTACGCAATGCCTATTGCCAGGAAAAGGAAGAGTACGCTCTTTGAGGCAATAATGGTAGGCATTGCGATGAGGCACAGTGCGGAAATAATGCAGTTCAAGGTGTACGCATTTGCCCTGCCCATCTTATCCGAATAAAGACCGGTCCCCACTCTGCCGAATGCGTTGACAAGCCCTCCGAATGAGACGAGGATCCATGCGTTCGCAGCAAAGAAGGGAATCCCTTTGGCCGTTGTTGCAAGAATTCCTGCGGCCTGTGAGATAATCATAAGACCGGATTGTGTTGAACCGATAAACAGAACGACCAGCGCATAGAACTGCCATGTCTTTGTCATTTCCCGCGCAGACCAATCGTGCGCGGTCTGCTTCTTCGCAGCAGCGGCTGCCTTTTCTGCTGACACCTTTGCTGGAGGGGGCACATATCCGGCGTGAGGCCACGCGAGGAGCTGTCCGGCAACAACGACCACTGCCGCAAAGAATATCCCCAAGCCGATAAAACTCCCTGAAATGCCGTAGTTGTCAATCAGCATCTGGGCTAATGGAGAAATATAGAGCGCGGCGCCGCCGTATCCGCCGACAACAAGGCCCGCTATTAAACCGCGTTTATGAGGGCCAAACCATTTCAGCGCAGCGGGTGTCGGAGCAGCGTAACCAATACCCATTCCGATGCCGCCGAGGATACCAAAACCGACAATGAGCCCTGTATAACTTTTCAGCCAACCTGAGAGAATACACCCTGCTGCAAGGCATAACCCGCCCACGGTTGCGCCGACCTTAGGGCCGAACTTATCCTGAATCCGCCCTCCCGGAATCATGAACAGTGCAAAGATGATGACGCATAGGGAAAACGGGGTGGCTGCCTCGGCATTGGTCAGATAGGTCCAGCCCTCGTTGATCCCCGTCATAGGACTCCCTGCGGCCTTCACATTGACCAACGCCTTGGCCCAGACACTCCACGCGTAGAGAATCCCGAGACACAGGTTAATTGCCATTCCCGCAAAAACAACTACCCACGCCCTTCCAGGTACTTTAAGCTCCTGTGTTGTCATTTTCTTCCCCCTTCATAATGTAATAACGCCTTTCTCATGTTCCTCCTCCTTCTTTCTTATTTTTCCCTTCCCCGGGTCACCCTGGATTACAACGGCCCGCCGGAATGAGAAATTCAGAACTTCCTTCGCCACATACTCATCCGGAATTTTCTCCCTATCACCTCCTTCGTCGTCGACCTGCCTACATCAATGCGAGGCGACTTTCTCGTCATACCCAAGGGCAGTCCTCAAATATCTCAACCAGACAGGATAACCGTATTTGTCGCCGATCAGGACCTGAACCTTTGAAATAAGTTGAAACACTCCCTTCATTGACCTTTTTTCAAAAATGGTCAACCGGTTTGGATTGATGAAATTATTCGGCTCCCTGCCTAATTTGACCTGTTCGAACTGGTGCTGAATGCTGAGGAGCATGAAGAACTCGAAGGCGTGTTTGAGCTCTTCAACGGAGTACTCTTTCACAGTCATATGTTTTTCTTTGAGGATTTCTATTCTTTCGAGCGTTGAAGTTTCCTGAATTCCCAGTTCAAGAGCAAAAAACCTGACCGCATCGACCAGGGGACCGATACCTTTTATCTTCAGGTCAAATTCATCCTTGTGCTCCCCACCCTTTTCGACGATGAAGCTCTTTAGAAAGTTGATGGGCGGCATATTGTTGATGATCGTGTTGGCCATATAGCTGAAGAATACCTTCTTTCCTTCCAGCATTGCCGTGAGGGCGTCTCTAAGGTCCGACGAAAGGCTCACTTCTCCATGGAGGGCCCTGAAGTCAAAGAATATGAATGATTTTAGTACCGTATCAGCGGTTGGCTCATTGATCCAGTCGGAGAAATACTTTTTCCATGTCTTCAGAGGCTGACACCAAAGCGGATTGCTCGCCATATAATCTGCAGGACAAAGAGGGAATCCGCATTTCAATAATGCATCCCTCACCAGCAAAGTGAAGGCCGAAAAATATCTTCTCGCTTCCTCCTCCTTTGCCGGGGTATCCGGATCTTCGTAGATAATCGCATTATCCTGATCGGTCTTAAAGGTCTGTTCTTTCCGTCCTTCGCTGCCAAATACGATCCAGCAGTAACTGAGAGGGGGTGGACCAAGTTTCTTTTCCGTAACTTCCAGTACTTTCCTTACAAGTCGGTCATTGATCTCAGTGATAATCCTGCTTATATTGCTTGCCTTGGCACCCTCTTTCAGCAGTAAATCAATCAGTTTGTTTATCTCGTTCGAGGCAGGGATCAATCCCTCAATGGTCTGCTGATCCTCTATTTCTCGGGCCACCGTAACAGGAGAAGTCCCCTGGAGCATCATAAGGTCATTATTCGTAATCACTCCCTTGAGGTCACCATTGTCGATCACGAGGAGATGGTGCACTCCGTATCGGATCATTTTCAGG
>DASPUA010000120.1:0-4580 GCA_035623135.1 Thermodesulfovibrionales bacterium
CCTGTTTTATCCTGACTATAACAATATACAGTATGAAAATCCCTCTGTTGGCTGGACGCGAAACAGCATTGCTCATAATACCATGCTCGTTGATGAGGGTGAGACAAAAAACGCTGCACCGACAGGGATCAGATTTGAATCCACAGAGGAGGTGAAATTCCTGGCCACATCCGCATCCGGGGTCTTCGATGGGGTGGACCAGACACGGGCCTTGTTATTGACCCGCGATTATCTGCTTGATCTTTTCCACGCTGCAAGTAATGTGCCGCATACATATGACTATGTCCTGCACAGTTTTGGCAAGATTATGCCTGCCAACGAGAAGCAATTCAGGGCAGCCAATGCACTGGACAAGCGCTATTCCATGGTCAAGGATCAGCATGCCATGAATGCCCAAGGTAGTTGGTCGGTCGATTTCTCAATTAAGGATCAGCCAACTGATGAAAAATCAAAATATGGCAAAGAGTGGTATAGCCACTCGGCTGCTCTGCGATTGACCGCGTCAGAAGACCAGCCTACACTTGTTGTGTATGGCACTGGTCCTGATTTGCTGCCTATGCTTGTTGCGCGCCGCACAGGCATACAAGATACCGTTTTTTCTTTCATTCATGAGCCTTACACCGGCGGGGTCCAGCCTGAAGTAATGCGCGTTACGAAAATCGCTAGGACGAAGGACGCCATTGTAGTGCGCGTAGATGCAAAGGACTACACAGATTACGCAGCGGTTGCCTTCGGTCCCCAGAAGAATCTTCCCGCTCACGTACTAGTTTCTAATGGCGACGCACGCACTGTATTTGCCTTCAGGAATTACGGCTTCATTCGCATTGTCGGTAACGAGGCGATCATGGCCCGTGGTGGATGGATTGGTTTTCGCCTTCCATACACTCAAGGCCGTCTGACAATAAACGGACAGCCGACGGCTGCAAAAAATGATAATGGCTATCTTGCTTTTGGCACCTTGCCGGAGAAAACTGATCCTCCATTACTTGTTGATCCTGAATGCCCATTCCCGGTCAAATTCTTTCCTGAGGTGGTCCGCATGTTTCCCAGGGACACACGAAAGACCACGTACAAAATCAGCAATGTCCTTAAAGAGTCTGTCTCAGGCTGGCTCGAATTTGAGGTTCCAAAAGGATTGGCGATAGCCGGTCCAAAGCCTGAGTTCGGCCCGCTCAAGCCTGGAGAAACCGCTGAGGTCATGGTAACATTCCGCTCTAACAATCCGAATCAGGGTCGTCATATAGTCCCGTATCGCATTTATTACCGTCAGGCCGGAGGAGGAAAATCCATCCGCACTGCTGCCAAATCAATGGATGTCGCCATTAATGCCTGGCTTCAATCAGTCTATCAATCACCACAGCCAGCTGTGTACAAAGTCCATGCACCAAGATACACGGTAAATTTAGATATGTACAATGGTCTGTCAAGATATCTCTCTGACGATGACAACACGACAAGGCTGGATGGCAACCCGCTTTTTACCTTCTCCGACGGAAATCAGGAATTACTCTCCGATAAGGCTAAGACCGCCTTTACCTGGCCGGTGGAAAGTCCGGCTTTCCTGACTGCAAGCGTAGATGAACGGGTCCGCTATCAGGTTTCCTTCTTCGGAGACCGGCTGATGGTGAAGATGGATAGGAACTGGACGCAGTTTGAGAAGACATTCTTTACTGTGCCGGGGAAATGGGTCTCTCCGGAAGGTCCCCCTCAATGGAGGAGAATCATGAAAGGAGACAGACAAGGGAAGAATGGCGACGCTCACCCTGGAACAATAATAGGGGTATCAGCTGCAGAGCTTGCGTTTCCGGGTGCACGGTGGGATCTCTGTTTTCAGTTTAGCCCTCCGCAAGAGGTTACCTTTACCAGTGCCGGTATGAAGTTCCAGCTGAACAACCTTAAAGGAGATAGCTGGACAATTGGCTTCTGCACACCTGGAGGGCTGGAAGCGTGGCGATGGAAATGACTCCATATTTTTCAATCAAAGTGGCAGCATGAAATTCATAACACTCAGGTTCAACGTTCGATCCGGGGTGATTTTTGCAGGGGTTATCCTGTCATTGCTCCTCATTATGCAGTGGGGCATGGTGTGGCATCAGGTAAATGATCCTAAAACTCAGCCATCAGGTGATGAAGGCGATTATTACCAGAGAGCCATATATCTTGTCAAGAATGGCAGTTTTTTACCTGCAACCGAATACGATCGCGAAGTTTTGGCAGAAAAACGATTCGGCTATGGGAACATACGCACGCCGGGGTACCCTGCTTTCCTTGCTGCAATGGCTCTAGATGAACCACCACTTTTTACACTCAGGAAGAGAGCGGCGCTGATCCAATTCATTCTGGCTGCGCTTTGTGTCGTATTCCTTTTTTGCTTTTCCATTTCTGTATCAGATAACTTGTCAGGCATCTTAGCTGTTGCCATTATCTTAGGCATCCAGCCTTGGTCCTTTGAGCTGGTGGGTTCACTACATTCTGATTCATTGGCAATGTCACTCGTAACATTAGGAACAATGGGATTGAGCCTTTTTTCAGTAGCTGATAAAAATAAAATAGCAACCATTATCCTAGCTGGTTCCATGGTGTTTCTTTGTGGATCGTTTACCGTCAGGCCTGAAATGATCGTACTTGTTCCTTTATTATGCTTAGTTGCTCTATTACTTCGGACGAGAAACATCGCTCAGATTACCAAATATTCCTGCGTTTCGCTTCTCATATTTTCCCTTTTTGTAGGAATAAATGTGGCATATCGTTTGCAGATTGATAGGAAGTTCGCGATTTTTGGAAAATTCTCTCATATTTCTCCAGGTCTACACTCTTGGAGTAAGACATGGATTGGGACTGAGCACATGCGGGAAAGGGCCGTGTACAATGGGTACAAGGGACTATATAATGAGTATGCCACGTTACCAGATAGAATTTTTACAGATGCCGACGAACAGAAAACAATTCTCAATGCTTTTAATGAACTTGCACAAAAAAAGACTTATAACACTGCGATAGATTCGTTATTTTCCAACATTGCGGAGAGAAGAAAGAACAATAATTGGGTTGCTAATGTATTTTTAGTCAAACTATGGAATATGGTAAATTTATGGGTAAATACCAATACCAACAATCAGTTGCTTGAAGTCTTGGCTCCTTTGCAGGGCTCGGTTAGAAAAGTCATTTTACTTTTTTTGCTCATTCACAGGATAAGCGTTTTGTGTTTCGCAGCAGTGAGTCTTTTGAGATGCCTTATAATGAAATGCAATAACATGCAGAGTGCGACAGCAGACCTGTTGATACTCTGTGGTGCACTGGTAATTGGCCGGACTCTATTGATCGGAGGATACATTGGCGAATATCTCCATCGTTACATGATCCCTTCCTGGCCTGCAATGTTATGGTGCGGAGTTTATACAGTCCTTACGATCTGCGGCAAGAAAACTTCTGAGCTGAGCTGGGGAAAAAACAGACCCTCTTCTTGATTTATCTGGCATGTTTGTCCTCGGCCTCAACGCGAATATGCCCGTAAATCGTAGAATATGAATCGTGAAAAGTAAATGATAATACTTGGATTGAATGTATATCATGGAGACAGCGCTGCATGTATTGTTGTTGACGGCAAGCTCATTGCGGCGGTTGAAGAGGAGCGATTTACCAGGATAAAACATTGGGCAGGGTTGCCGGTCCAGGCGATTCAGTACTGCCTCAAGGAGGCAGGAATCGGCATCGGAGAGGTCGACCATATCGCCATTAACCGTAATCCAAGGGCGAACCTTGCGAAAAAAGCGCTTTTCGCTTTTTCCAGGAGACCCTCCTTGCGCGTGCTCTCAGATCGCCTTAAGAATGCCTCAAGAATAACCGACCTGAGGACTGTTTTGAGTTCAGCATTCACGGTTCCTCAATCGAAACTTAAGGCGGAACTCCACTATGTGGAACACCACGCTGCTCATCTTGCGAGTTCCTTCCTCGTATCACCCTTTGAGGAAGCTGCTGTTGTATCCGTGGATGGATTTGGCGATTTTGTGGGAGCAATGTGGGGCATTGCCAAGGGTGGCAACATTACTGTTGCACACCGTACCTTCTTCCCCCATTCCCTCGGCATCTTTTACCTCGCCCTCACACAATACCTGGGATTCCTGAACTACGGCGATGAGTACAAAGTCATGGGTCTTGCTGCCTATGGTGAACCAGAATTTATGGAGGAGATGAAGACAATTCTCAGAATCGCCCGGAACGGAGATTTTGAACTCGACCTCGACTTCTTTGTTCATCACTCCAAGGGTGTTTCAATGACCTGGGAAAGCGGCGAACCGCATATGGGTGCGGTCTTCTCCCGAAACCTTGAAGAACGCTTAGGCCCTGCGAGACAGAGAGGAAATGAAATTGGAGAAAGACACAAGAATATTGCGGCATCAATGCAGAGGAGATATGAAGAAGCCTTCTTTCATATCCTGAATCATGTGTACGAAAAAACTCAATGTCCTCGGCTTGCATTGTCTGGTGGCTGTGCTATGAATAGTTTGGCCAACGGAAAGATTTTTCATAACACCCCCTTCCAGGAGGTCTATATTCAACCCGCCGCAGGTGATGCCGGC
>DASPUA010000121.1:0-3210 GCA_035623135.1 Thermodesulfovibrionales bacterium
AGGGACAGGGAACTCTCATTAAGGGCTGCAGAAAAGTTGAGGTCAGGGGAATATGCAGATGCAGCCAAGCTCTTTCATGAACTCTCAGAGCACGACCCATCCGCTTTCAAGGGGCTGGGGCTCTCGTACATAAATGCGGGAGATTATGAAAACGCACGCCTCTCTCTGGAAAAGGCTGTTGAACACACTCCCAATAACTTTACGGTGAGAAAGATGCTTGCCTTTATCTATTACAAGAAGGATGATTCGGAGAAGGCCCTTATGCATACTGAAGCAGCACTCTCTCTGATGAACGACCCTGAGCTCCAAACACTCCAGGCGAGACTGGTCAAAGAGAAGAGCTCTGAAGAACGTCTCATCAATGAGAAGACGACCCGCTTCAGGGTCAGCTTTGATGGGTATGCGCATGGCGACCTCAGCAGGAAGGTCATTGACATCCTTGAGGATGCATACAGGACAATTGGGAAAGAGATGGACCATTTCCCCTCAGAGTCTGTCTCAGTTGTCCTTTATACGAACCAAGACTTTTATGACATTACCCAATCCCCTGAATGGTCAGAAGGCATGTTTGACGGAAAGATAAGGATACCCATACGGGGTGTGGAATCCAGAGAGGGGGAACTGAGGAAGGTCCTGTTTCACGAATATACCCATGCAGTGGTGCATTCCCTGACTCCCCAGTGTCCCCTATGGTTCAACGAGGGACTTGCAGAGTATTTCTCCACGAACTCCGGAAAGAGGATAGGCCAGCTTCTCCCTCTCACTTCACTTGAAGCCTCATTTTCGGGGCTCAGACCGGAAAATATTCGCACCGCCTACTGGGAAAGCTATTCGGCAGTCTCATATCTCATTGAACGATACGGCCTCCACCGAATCAAGAAATTTCTTCTTGCCCTTCCAAAGGGGGGTAACCTTAACCAGGCATTTGAGGATGCATTCAGCATGAGCTACAGTGAGTTTACCTCTTCTTGGGGAAAGAGTTGAAATCTCCTGTTCCCTCACGTGGCTGCCTGCATTATGGAGACGGGCTGGAATGACCATGGATATCTCAGAAAAGATTCGTATGGCCCAGACCGCTGAAGGGGAAGAGTTATGGAAGCTGGTGAGAGAGCACCATACAGAAATTATTTCTAATGTTACGCTCAACAGAAATTTCACAGAAGATATGGCGCTCTTTGTCGCAAAAAAAAGGAGCATTCCCCCTGAACAGCTCGGTTTCCTTGCCCAGGATGTCAGGTTTAAAGAGAGCTATAAACTCAAGCTCGCCATATGCAAGAATCCGAACACTCCGCAACGGATTGTCTTCTCTCTTCTGAAGTTCCTAAGGATATTTGACATTGCAGACCTCACGAGGGACCAGCACCTCCCTGTGAATGTGCGGCAGAAGATTGAACAACTCCTCTGCGAGAAAATACCCTCCCTTCCGTCCGGCATCCAGAAGGTACTTGCGAGACGGGGAAGCAGTGCTGTTGTCGTTGCGCTCATGAAACAGGGCGAAGCGGGTGTAATCTCTGCCTGCCTTGAAAGCCCCACACTCACCGAAGGCCTTCTCGCCAACATAATCAGCATAAAGGCAGCCACGCCTCTTCTTATACAGATGATCGCGGGACACCCAAAGTGGTCTCTGAGATATTCAGTGAGGTTTGCCCTTATCCGGAATTTCAATACGCCAATGGCGCGGGTAACCCATTTTATAGGTGAGATGAAGACCTCGGACCTTAAGGACCTCTATGCAGATCCCAAGCTCCCCGCATCCACAAAGCCTTTTCTCTTCAAGGAACTTCTCCTGAGAGGTGAGGCCCATGATGAAGAAAAGGAGGAGCACTATACTCTCGAGGGAGAGGAAGACCCATCAAAAGAATGATCATCGGCAGGATGAGACACCCTCTTGCCACGTGCCTTTATATGATACAATGATAAAAAGAGTCTGGGTGTTATGCCTGATATAAGAAAACAGCTTAACCCTTCCCAATTTGCTGCGGTAACCACAACTGAGGGACCAGTGCTTGTGATCGCTGGTGCTGGCTCAGGTAAAACCAGGGTCATCGAATATCGCGTGCTATACCTCGTGGAGAACAAGGTGAACCCCCATTCCTTACTCCTCCTCACCTTTACCAGGAGCGCAGCGCGTGAAATGATTTCCCGGGCCGCTCACCATGACCCGAGGTGTAAAGATGTGGAAGGGGGGACATTCCATTCCTTTGCATACAAGCAACTCAAGAGATGCGCAAAGAGTATGGGGCTCTCGGAATCCTTTTCACTTCTGGATGAGGGGGACGCTGCTGAGGCGGTCTACCGCTGCTCCGTAAAGCTCGGATTCTACGAGAAGGAGAAGCGTTTCCCGAAAAAAGACACCTTAAGGGCACTTATCAGCGCATCCATCAACAAGAACATCTCAGTGGAAGAGGTGCTGAAGAAAGAGTTTCCCCATTTTCTCGAATATTCGTCTGATATCGAGAATCTCAGGAGGGAATACACCTCATATAAGATCAGCAAGAACTACCTCGACTATGACGATCTCCTGGTATACCTCAGACTCCTGCTGGAAAACAGCGAGGTACGGGACCGCCTCTCGCGCAAATACAGATATATTATGGTGGATGAATACCAGGATACCAATGCATTGCAGGGCGACATTACCTACTTTCTCGCCGAGAACCACAGAAACATCATGATCGTGGGCGACGATGCCCAAAGCATCTACGGTTTTCGCGGGGCATCCCACGAGAATATCATGGAGTTTCCGAAGAAGTTCCCTGAATGCACCCTCATAAAACTGGAGGAAAATTACCGAAGCACCCAATCAATTCTCGATGTTGCCAATGCGGTCCTCGAAAATATGAAACAAAAGTATTCTAAGTGCCTTGTATCTGCCAAGAAACAGCTGGGAGAAAAACCGAACCTCCTTTTTTTCAAGGACGCCCATGAGGAGGCTGAATGGACTGCGGAGAAGATTAAGATGTTGAGGGACGAGGGTATTCCCCTCGGCCACCAGTCTGTGCTTTTCAGGTCCCAATATCTTTCCATTCCCCTCCAGGCTGAATTGAGCAGGAGGAATATACCCTTTGAGGTGTTCGGAGGGCTAAAGTTTTACGAAACCGCCCATGTGAAGGACATTATGTCCCATATTAAGATTCTCGCAAATCCAAAAGACGAACTGGCCTGGAACCGGGTCCTGATGCTCCTTGACGGCATAGGGCCGAGAACTTC
>DASPUA010000122.1:0-9148 GCA_035623135.1 Thermodesulfovibrionales bacterium
GAGAGGAGGAGATGAAGTTCCGCGTGCTCGGGGATCCTGGACTGGATGAAGATGGTGCATCGTTCCGGATCGAGACCGGCAGCAAGGAAATTCAGGACAATATCCTGCGTAGACTCCCTTATTGCCTGGGGGTTGGCATACCCCGTGGTAAGGGCGTGCCAGTCTGCAATAAAATAGTAGCACTCGTACTGATCCTGCAGTCTGACCCAGTTTTGGAGAGCCCCCACGAGGTTCCCGAGATGGAGCTTTCCGCTCGCCTGCATTCCGCTTAAGACCCGGTCCTTCACATGAACCCCCCAAAAGGAATGAGGAATACCTGGAGGATAAGCTCAATAAGCAGCTGCAGAGGTCTGATAATGAACTGTGCGATACCCGTTACCCACAGAACAATTACAATCAGGATTCCATAAGGTTCAAGCCTGCTGAATTGATACGCGTGCCTGAGAGGAAGAAGGCTTGCTGCGATTCTTCCACCGTCGAGGGGGGGGATGGGGATGAGGTTGAAGGCTGCGATAAATATATTAAAGACTATGCTGTACTGGAGCATGGACTGAATGGGAGTGATTACCCTTTCGCTCAGTAATCCCTGGGATGCAGCCTGAGGGAAAAATTTATAACTTAATATGAGCACCAGTATACTGAGAAAGGCAATAATTACATTGGTAGCAGGTCCGGCCACAGACACAAGGGCAGAATCCCTTCTCGGATGTCCCAGATTGTTGAAGTTGACCGGAACGGGTTTCGCAGAGCCAAACATAAAGGTTCCTTTCGAGAGAATAAAGAGCATTACAGGAATGATGATAGTGCCGAAGAGATCGATATGAGCCAGGGGATTAAGGGTGAGTCTGCCCATCATCTTTGCCGTCGGGTCACCAAACTTATTCGCAACGAACCCGTGCGCAGCTTCATGAAAGGTTATTGCCACGAGAATCGGCAAGGCTGCGAGGAGGAGACGGCTTATTAAGATTTCAAAATCCAAATGAGTGCACCTTGACCATGATAAGATTTTTTCGGACTCTCACCATCAGACCGGGTTCGCTCTCAATCCCCTTTCCCAGAGGAAAAGTAAGATTTATTATGTCAGATTGACAGGGAAAAGGTAAATAGGGATTCAAAATTGACAAATTATCATATATAATTTTCTAAATCATGTCTGCAGTCATTGTGATACCTGCCCGTTATGCTTCAACCCGCTTTCCGGGGAAGCCCCTTGCCCTCCTTAACGGAATCCCTGTCATTCAACATGTCTATCAGAATTCAAAGGGTGCAACCTCTGCCGAAGCAGTTCTCGTAGCCACTGACAGCGAGACCATTTTCGAGAAGGTTCTCTCCTTTGGGGGAAGGGCGGTGATGACCTCTGCGGGGCATGTGTCAGGGACAGACAGGGTAGCGGAGATTGCCCGCTCATTGAGCTGTGATATAATTGTGAATGTCCAAGGCGATGAGCCTCTCATTAGGCCTGAAATGATTGATGACGCAATAGGTCTCCTTTCTGATTCCAGGGCTGATATCGGGACACTGGTGAAAGCAATAGAGAGACCGCAGGAAGTTGTGGATCCCAATGTGGTGAAGGCTGTCTTTGACCTTGACGGCTTTGCCCTCTTTTTTTCGAGGGCACCCATCCCCTATCACAGGGATGCATGGAAAGAGTTGAGCGTTTCCGGCATACAGGGGTTATCCTTTAAGGTATACAAGCACGTTGGTATTTATAGTTACCGGCGGGATATCCTTTTGAAGCTTACCAGCATGAGGCCGTCCGTCCTTGAGGAGATAGAAAAGCTCGAGCAGCTTCGTGCCCTTGAAAATGGGATTAAAATTAAAGTGAAAGAGACATCGTGGGAAACCGTTGGGATTGATACTCCCCGGGACCTGGAAAGGGTGGAGAGATGGCTAAATTTATCTTCATAACAGGTGGCGTGGTGTCATCCCTGGGAAAGGGAATTGCCGCAGCGGCAATCGGTGCCCTCCTTGAGGCAAGGGGGCTTAAGGTGACAATCCAAAAACTGGATCCTTACATAAATGTTGACCCCGGCACATTGAGTCCTTTTCAGCATGGAGAGGTGTTTGTGACCGATGACGGCGCCGAGACAGACCTTGATCTTGGCCATTATGAGAGATTCACCCATATGAGAACATCTCAGGCAAATAATTATACTACCGGAAAGATCTATTACAATGTCATTACAAAGGAGAGAAAGGGAGATTACCTTGGAGACACTGTCCAGGTGGTACCACATCTCACGGACGAGATAAAGCAGGCCATCAAATCGGTGAGTGACAGCAATGATGTGGTGATCGTGGAGATCGGGGGTACCATCGGAGATATCGAAAGTCTTCCCTTCCTTGAGGCAATACGACAAATGCGTTACGACGTGGGGAGGGAGAACGTACTGTACGTTCATCTCACCCTTGTGCCCTACATAAAGACCGCGGGTGAGCTCAAGACAAAGCCGACCCAGCATAGTGTAAAGGAACTGCGGGCCATCGGTATTCAGCCGGACCTCCTCCTGTGCAGAACCGACCGGCTCATACCTCCGGAGGCGAAGAAGAAGATCGCAATCCACTGTAATCTTGAAGGTGACGCGGTAATCAATGCCATGGACGCGGAGAGCATTTACGAAGTGCCCCTTGCCCTCAGCGCAGAGGGACTTGACCAGCAGATAATCAGCAAGCTGAAGTTGCCCTCCCGGGAGAGAAACCTCGAAGTGTGGAAGGACATTGTGAGGAAGCTCAAGGAGCCTAGGAACGAGGTAAGTATCGCCATTGTAGGAAAATACGTGGGTCTTAAGGATTCTTACAAGAGCCTTATGGAGGCACTCGTTCACGGAGGGATTGCCAATGATACGAAGGTTGAGCTTCTGTGGGTGGATTCAGAGGAGATAGAGGTCCACGGGCCTGACAAGTTTTTGTCCGAGGTGGATGGCATACTGGTCCCCGGGGGGTTTGGATATCGGGGAATAGAAGGGAAAATTGAGGCGGTGAAGTACGCGAGGGAAAAGAGAATACCCTACTTCGGTATCTGTCTTGGAATGCAGTGCGCGGTTATTGAGTTTGCCAGGAATGTGTGCGGTCTTGGCGCAAATAGCACCGAGTTCAACATGAAGACCAAGGACCCTGTGATATACCTTATGGAGCGTTGGTATGACTTCAGGAGGGGAAGAATTGAAGAAAGATCCGAAGGGTGTGAAAAAGGGGGGACGATGAGGCTCGGGGCATATCCCTGCATCCTCGAACAGAACACCCATGCACACAGGGCGTATGAGGTGAAGGAGATTTCGGAGCGCCACAGGCATCGGTATGAGTTCAATAACGCATACAAAGGTATCTGTATGCGAAACGGTATGAAAATTAGCGGTACGAGCCCTGACGGCGAGCTTGTAGAGATTGTGGAAATAGAAGACCACCCATGGTTTTTGGGGTGCCAGTTCCACCCCGAATTTAAATCAAGACCAACGGAACCCCACCCTCTCTTTAAGGCGTTCATCGGTGCATCATTGAAGGAGAAAAGGTCCCTGTTCCCCTATGTGGCGGAGGAGCGGGGCTGAGAGGTGGTACGAAAAATCATTATTGCAGGTGCGGTTGTGGGAGGCGATGCGCCACCCGCCATTGTCGCTGGTCCATGCGTCATAGAGTCCGAAGATCTAGCCTTTGAAACCGCGAAGAGACTCAGGGAGATATGTTCAAAAGCTGGTCTTCACCTCATATTCAAGAGCTCTTATGACAAGGCCAACAGGACATCTTTGAAATCCTTTAGGGGCCCAAAGATGGAAAGGGGGCTCAGAATACTCGCCGACGTAAAGGCCAAGTTCAGTGTCCCCATAATTTCTGACGTCCACTCATTTCATGAGATAAAGCCTGCCTCAGAAATCCTTGATGCATTGCAGATACCTGCGTTTCTTTGCAGGCAGACCGATTTGATTCTTGCTGCGTCAGAGACCGGGAAGCCCGTAAACGTTAAGAAAGGTCAGTTTCTTGCCCCCTGGGATGCAAAAAACATTATAGAAAAATTCACCTCTACTGGCAACCATGATCTCTTTATCAGCGAAAGAGGCACGACCTTCGGATATAATAATCTTGTGGTGGACTTCCGGGGATTGCCTATCATGCGCTCTTACGGGTATCCCGTGATATTTGACGTAACCCACAGCCTCCAGCTTCCGGGGGGCCAGGGGAGCAGCTCAGGGGGGCAGAGAGCGTTTGCAGAGCCCCTTGCCAGGGCTGCAGTCGCCATTGGTGTTGATGGCTTGTTTATGGAGGTGCATCCTGAGCCTGAGACGGCATTGTGTGATGGTCCAAATATGATAAAACTGGACGACCTTTCGATGATGCTCACCACCCTTAAAACGATTGACGGATTCGTCAAGCAAAAAAAATGAGAGGATCAGCCAATGCGGTTGAACTACGCGAGAGAAAAAGAAAACTTCTATGGTCTTGATAGTCTCAGGAACAATTCTCCCGGTGTTTTTCCTTCCCTTTCTGCCCTGGGAGAGAGCATGTGAGAGATGAATATTCTTGATGTCGCCAGAAAAGTCCTCAAGACCGAGGCAAATGCGGTCTTTGCGCTTGCCGAAAAAATTGACAATAGTTTCGAAAAAGCGGTCGATCTTATATACCAGAGCAGGGGCAGGGTTGTGGTTACAGGTATGGGCAAGTCGGGTCTTGTGGGGAAAAAGATTGCAGCGACCCTGGCATCAACAGGCACGCCCGCTTTCTTCCTGCATCCGGCGGAGGCAACTCACGGAGACCTTGGTATGGTGACATCAGATGATGTGGTAATTGCCATATCCAACAGCGGGGAAACAGAAGAGCTGGTATGCCTGCTTCCTTTTTTAAAGAGGTTCGATGTGGGTCTGATCTCTATGACCGGAAAGAATGATTCCACCCTCTCAAAGACAGCGGATGTGAACCTCGATGTTTCGGTGGAAGAAGAGGCATGCCCCCTGGGGATTGTTCCCACCGCATCCACGACCGCGGCTATGGCTATGGGGGATGCGATTGCGGTGGCCCTTTTGATTAAAAGGGGATTTAAAGAGGAGGATTTTGCATTCTTTCATCCCCGCGGCAGCCTTGGGAAAAAACTCTTGATAAAGGTGAAAGATCTTATGCACACAGGAGATGCCCTCCCCGTTGTTTCTCCTGATACCCCGATGCTGCGCGCTGTTATGGAGATATCATCCAAACGTCTCGGCGTTACCATTGTTGCCGACTCCGAGAAAAAAATTCTCGGCATTATCACTGATGGGGATCTGAGACGGGGGATCGAGAAAAAAGGCGTGGCGTTCTTTGACTTGAAAGCAGGGGAGGCCATGATACCGCATCCCAGAATGATTTCAGAAGACGAGCTTGCAGCGGGGGCATTATCGGTAATGGAAAACTGCTCAATTACCTCCCTTGTGGTACCGGACGGGGAAGGAAGGGCAAAAGGCGTTATCCACCTCCACGATATTCTGAAACAGGGGATCGTGTAATTGAAGAGGACAGAGAAGGAGCTGCAGGAGATCGCAAAGGATATCAAACTTCTCATCCTTGATGTGGACGGAGTACTCACCGACGGGAGCATCATCCTGGACAACGAGGGAAATGAACTCAAGATATTCAATGTGAGGGATGGCCATGGCATAAAGATGCTTATGAGGGCCGGCGTTCAGGTCGCCCTTATCACCGGGAGATATTCTAAGGTTGTGGAGAGAAGGGCACGTGAACTGGGGATCACTGAGGTCTACCAGCGGTGTCACATTAAGACCGTTGCACTTGATCACATCATCGAAAAATGCAAGCTCTCAGGGAAAGAAGTGGCGTGTATCGGAGATGACATAGTGGATATCCCGATTTTTAAGAGAGTCGGAATTTCCATTGCGGTCAGTGACGCAACGGATGATGCAAGGGAGCACGCAGTATTGGTCACACGACTTCCTGGCGGAAGAGGCGCGGTTCGCGAAGTCTGTGATTTTCTCATCAAGGCAAAGGGGCTCTGGGAATCCATCACAAAGGAGTATTTTGAGACTTAACCTTCCCACACTCATAACCCTCAGCAGAATTGTGCTTATCCCCTTTTTCGTCCTCGTTGCACCTGACAGGCCGTTTCTGGGCGCCCTGATCTTTGGTATTGCATCGATTACTGATTTCCTTGACGGCTATCTTGCGAGGAAGACCGGGCAAATCACCAAGTTCGGGATTATCCTTGATCCCATCGCTGACAAGTTTCTGGTAATATCCGCCCTCATTCTCCTTGTCGATATGGCGAGGCTTTCTGTATGGATCGCTATCACCATCATTGTGAGAGAGTTTCTTGTGACAGGACTCAGGGCAGTAGCCCTTTCAAAGGATATCGTGATACCTGCGGAAATCGGAGGAAAACTCAAGACCTCATTCCAAATCACCGCGATCCTCTGTCTTATCATCAGTATGGATATCTTCGGCATTGACCTTTACGACGTGGGAATATTTTTTATGTGGATAGCCCTGATCCTTTCGATTGTGTCAGGTGTTCAGTATACTATTTCATTCTGGAAAAAGATATGAAACTCTTCTTTATGATAGCTTGTGCGTTTCTCCTGGGTTCAATCCCCTTCGGGGTTGTGGTTGCAAAAATATACGGAGTTAACCTGAAGAAGGTGGGTAGTGGGAACATAGGCGCTACGAATGTGTTGAGAGCAATGGGAACGGGTCCTGCGCTCCTCACCCTGGTCGGAGACGTAGTGAAGGGATCACTCGCGGTTGTGATGGGGAGATTTTTTTTCCATAGTCCATCCCTGGAGGGGATTATGGGTTTGTCCGCAATAGCGGGACATAATTTCTCCTTATTTCTGAGGTTTAGGGGGGGCAAAGGGGTTGCCACAAGCATTGGTGTCCTGCTGATCTATTCTCCCAAGGTGGGAATACTTACCGTCATCCTCTGGTTTATGGTAATACTGATCACCCGATACTCTTCTCTTGCTGCCATAGTCTCTTTTGGACTCCTTCCCTTGGGCATATATATATTAGACTATTCACAGGGAAAGCTAATGATAGCAATCTTGATCGCATTTTTGCTTATCTTCCGGCATACTGATAATATAAAAAGATTGCTACAGGGGACGGAACTCAAAATAGGGAAGAGGGTCTAATGGGAATGCTCATGAGCGCACGCCCTAAGTTCGCCACGGTTACGGTCTGGATTGTGCTGGTCGGTATATGGGGCTTTGTTTATGGAATAAAGCCTTGTGAAGGAGTCGAGGGTCTCTATGAGTCGAGGCTTGACCGCGGACTCTCAACCACGGAGCCATACTCGTATCTTCTTATCCTGAAGGCCCATCAAGAACCAGCAAATGCAAAAGACTTTCTGAAAATAGCAAGACAGTATTCCCCCGACCTGCCGGCAGTGTACTTTGCGCTTGCCAGTGAGCATCTTTCCTCGGGCGACATATTCCAGGCAATTGATTCTTTCAGGGAGGGCATAAGGGCGTACGGGAGGAATTTCTGGTGGGAATTCAGCCTAGTGGGATTGCTCTATTCCAGCATGCTCATCTCTTTTGCGCTTTCTCTTGTTCTGGTTCTTATCATTAGACTTTTTATGGACGTTGGTCTTGTTTCGCATGACGGGATGGAGGACCGGAGGCGGCTTATTTTAGTGCTCGTTCCCATCGTTCTTTCCCTATTCGGGCCCGTTGCGTTCATCGCAGGGCTGTTTTTTCTTGTTGGCATTTATTTCAAGAAAGAAAATAAGGCAGTGGTGTATGCAGTCCTCCTGTTTTTTCTTTTTTCATCGACCCTGCTGAATATAGAAGGTAAATTTTCTTCGGCGCCCTCACCCGGACTCAGAGCGATGGTGGAAGTGAACGAAGGAAAAGATAACAGGTATGCGTTATGGGCCATCAAAGGGGGAGGAGACTTCGCTTCCCAATTTTCCCATACCTTGGCGCTTAAGAGAGAGGGAAACTATAATGAAGCGATCGAGGGGTACCGGAGCCTTATGGGTGGCTCCCATACGTCAGACCCCCGTCTCTTGGTAAACCTCGGGAATGCCTACTATGCGATTCATGACAAGGCTGCAGCAGAAGATTCCTATCAGAAAGCCCTCCAGCGTTCGCCTTTGCCTTCTGCGTATTATAATCTGAGCCAGCTTCACAGGGAGATGCTCGACTTTGGAAAGGGAGATGAATATTTCCTCGAGGCTGCCAAGCTTAATCCTGAGGCAGTATCCAAATTCACCTCCCGTTCAGGCACCGGTCCGAACCGTTTTGTAGTGGACGAAATACTTCCCCGCTCTGCGTTTTGGGAGAACGCATTTGGGACTGGGAACGGTTCTCTCTACTGTTTCCCGCTCTTTAGTACACTCATAGCGGCTATCATGATCCCTGCCTTTTATTTCCTTAACAAAAGCACGACTCACAGGGCGCAAAGATGCAAGAGGTGCGGTGCGGTATTTTGCAGCAGGTGTCCAAAAGCCATCGCGTGGGGTGGGATGTGTGCCCAGTGCTACTCCTCGCTCATAAAGATGGATGAGATGGATTCCAAGGAGAGAGTTGCAAGGTTGCTCTCCATATATGAGAGTCAGACAAGACGGAGAAAAAGGGCAAAGATACTCTCCTCTATGTTCCCGGGGACTGGCCAGATATACTCAGGCAAGATACTGCTCGGTCTCTTATTGCTGTGGCCTTTTTCTTTTTCCCTTATTCTGTATGCAATGAACCAGCTTTCTGTGGTGGGAATCCTGCCTTTCAGTCATGCCTGGATAACACCACTCGCGCTGGTGCTTATGGGAGGCGCTTATCTGTTTTCCATTTTACACATAGGGAGGTGGATACATAAGGGATGGCTTTAGAAGGATCACTGAGGGATTTTGGTCTTGCGGACATCCTGCAACTGATCTATTTTCAGAAGAAGAGCGGCATCCTTTCCCTGAGCAGTCACAAGGACAGGGTTCAACTGGTCTTCTCCGAGGGCAATGTGATATCAGCGGAGTCTCGAAAACGGATGGAGGATAACAGGCTGGGCAAGATTCTGCTGAAGAAGGGACTCATAAAAGGAGAGGACCTTAAGTCTGCCCTTGAGGAGCAAAAGAGAACAGGCACAAGGATCGGGGATGTGTTTCTCAGGAAAGGACTGGTCAAAAAGGAAGATATCAAGGAGACACTCACCTTGCAGATGACCGAGACAGTAGTGCAGT
>DASPUA010000123.1:0-3141 GCA_035623135.1 Thermodesulfovibrionales bacterium
GGTATCTTAAGGCAGGAGGCAATGAAATCTCTCTGCAGGAAATTACCCTGGAGGACCACGAGACATATCGGCTCCTCAGTTCTGGTCAGACCACCGGGGTTTTCCAGCTTGAGAGCCCGGGAATGCGTGACATTCTCATACGGATGCAGCCAAACCGGTTCGAGGATCTCATAGCCCTTGTTGCGCTTTACCGACCCGGCCCCATGGCATGGATTGACGACTTTATCAAGCGAAAAAAAGGCGAGGCACGCATTTCCTATAAGATGCCGCAGTTAAAAGAGATTCTTGATGAGACCTATGGGATTATCCTCTACCAGGAACAAGTGATGATGATCGCCAACAAGATCGCAAAGTTCTCGATGGGACAGGCGGATATCCTGAGAAGGGCCATGGGAAAAAAGAAGCCGGAGGAAATGGAAAAGCAGAAGGAAAGCTTCATTAAGGGTGCGGTGGGCAATGGAATTCCGCAAAAGAAAGCAGCAGAACTTTTTGAAACAATGGCTCCCTTTGCGATGTATGGATTCAATAAATCCCATTCCGCGGCGTATGCGTATATCGCATATCAGACCGCCTATTTGAAGGCTCACTACCCGGTGGAATTCATGGCGGCAACGTTGAGTGCCGATACCGACAACACCGACAAGATCGTGAAGTCCATCGCTGAATGCAGGAAAATGTCTATAGAGATTCTACCCCCTGATATCAATGAGAGTGACCGGGAGTTCAAAGTAATCGGGAAGTCTATACGCTTTGGCCTCGAAGCGGTAAAGGGAGTTGGCTCTTCCGCAATCGCAGCCGTACTCGAGACGCGGGGGGATGACGGACCTTTCAAGACCATAGAGGATTTTCTTTTCAGGGTGGATGGCAAGAAGGTGAACAAAAAGGTAACTGAGAGTCTTGTCAAGGCAGGGGCATTTGATTCCTTCGGTATGCAAAGGGCAAAGGCGCTTGATATCCTTAACACCGTGCTGAACAGCGATACCTCGTTCCGTGGTCTCTTTGCCCAGCAGGATATTTTTGATGGGGGGAGTGAGAAAGAAGTACAAGAGTGGGATGAAATGGAACTGCTCCACTACGAAAAGGAAGCGTTGGGCTTTTATATCACGGGGCACCCCCTCTCTAAATACCGCGAACATCTTTCCGATTTAGAGGTGAGGGAAATTGCTCAACTTGAGCATGTTGCCGACAAAGAGGAAGTGAAAGTTGCCGGCGTGGTGAGCAGTGTGAAGAAAATCAAGACGAAGGGAAAGGCCGAAATTATGGCTTATTTTACTATTGAAGATGAAGAGGGGAGCATGGAGGCTATCGTGTTCCCTGATCTTTACAGGAATCTGTTGGATATGCTCAGCAAGGAAAGTGTGGTGGTCATAAAGGGGACGATCGATAAGACCGAGAAAGGAAGTAAGCTTATCACAAAAGAGGCGTATAGGCTTGACGAATTCCTAAATACTGCGGGATCACTAGGCGTTCCCCAAGATTCTCCCATGGTAAAAAATGGTGTGCAGAGGATGGAGATAACCATGACTGCTCATCCCGCTACCCGTAAAAGCCTCAGAACGCTGCAGGAACTCGTCTCCGACCACCCGGGTGGATGCCCCCTCTCCCTCAGAATTGAGCTGAATGGCTTTTATGCGTTGATGGAAACCGCCCTCCACGTGGAACCATCCTCTCTCCTGGTTGATAGGATTGAAGCGCTCATGGGAAAGGGCGCGGTCAGGATACGCAAGGAACGGTTGGGATAGCGCAATGGAAACCTCGCAAAAATTGGATCTGACACTACGGGAAGGAAGCACTTGATGAGGTATTATCTGGATTTTGAAAAACCAATAGAGGAACTTGAGACAAAAATTGAGGAACTGAAACGTCTCTCTGACGGTAAGGACATTGATATCACCTCAGAAGTAAGAAAGCTCGAGAAAAAGGCAAAAGACCTGCGTTCCGAAATATTTTCCCATCTCACTCCCTGGCAAAAGACTTTGCTTGCGAGACATCCTGACAGGCCCTATACCCTCGATTATATTAACCTTTTGTCGGAGGATTTTATTGAACTTCATGGAGACAGGAGATTTTCTGATGACCCTTCTGTGGTGGGAGGATTTGGGAAGATAAGGAATACTACGTTCATGATTATAGGACATCAGAAGGGCAGGGGTACGAAAGAGAGGATTCAGAGGAATTTCGGCCAGCCAAATCCTGAAGGATACCGGAAGGCATTGCGACTCATGAAACTCGCGGAACGATTTAAGAGACCGGTATTGACCTTTATTGATACGCCGGGAGCATATCCCGGCATAGGTGCAGAAGAGCGGGGTCAGGCAGAAGCAATTTCCACAAACCTTATGGAAATGTCACGAATGAAAACACCGATTATATCAGTGCTGATTGGAGAGGGAGGAAGCGGGGGTGCCATTGCCCTTGGGGTTGCAGACAGGATCTATATGCTTGAATATTCTGTGTACTCTGTAATATCCCCCGAAGGCTGTGCCGCCATCTTGTGGAAAAGAAATGGAGACCTGGGTGCTGTGGAGTTCTCAAAAGCAGCTGATGCCCTTAAGCTCACTGCCCTGGACCTTCTCAGATTCAAGGTCATAGATGAGGTGATACCTGAACCCCTTGGTGGTGCCCACCGGGACCCTTTAGGGACAGCGGAGAAGATAGCGGATACGGTGATGAAGGCCCTTGAAGAGTTGAAAACGAAACCATCAACGAAAATCGTGGAAGAGAGGTATAAACGGTTAAGAAAGGTCGGGGTGTTTGAAGAAGAAGCGGCAGTTGCCGCACATAAGGGGGCCTGATGAAAAGCACGCTTATATTTCTCATTTTTGTCGTTGCTGTGCTTGCACTTCTTTCGGTAATTTCAGGGAGGCGGATTCCTCCACCCCCTATTCCTCTCGACAGCAACCACATCGCTCTTAATGATGTAAAAGTCTGTCTGGACTGTCATGGAGCTGAAAAGAAAGCACCAATGAAGAAAACTCATCCACCCAAAAAAGAATGTCTGAAATGTCATAAAGTGAAGGATGAAGGCATGAATACTAAAAAAGACGGGACGTGATCGCACGTTGGCTCCGGAGACAGTGAGCTATGCCTGCAAGAGGAGGTAACGCAGTCACCTGCATCATCTGCGGGAAACAAGCAGAG
>DASPUA010000124.1:0-4349 GCA_035623135.1 Thermodesulfovibrionales bacterium
CGGTCAATCTCGACAGAAAAGAGGCCGAGGCTTCTGTGCAGAAGGTGAGAGAATGGATTAATTACTATGACTGGGCCGAATCGCCCTTTAAGGGGTTCGACCACACGGTGACACTTCACAAGATGCCGGGTGGCGCCTTTCCCAGTTCATTCGAACAGGCTGAAAAAGGCGGGTTCCTTCATTTCATGCCGGCTATTCTGAAGGTCATGTCCCTCTACAACAAGATAATTCATTACTTCGATGTTACCCCCGGGTCACAGATTACATGGGTGACATGCAGCGGCATCGTGAACAAATACGCGAAGGCAAAGGGAGAAGCAGGAGTCAGACATCTCATTGAACTCCTTTCGAAGTTCATAGAAGGTAAAGGCCTGAATTTTGAGGCGATGGATGAAGGAGAACGTGAAGAGCTGCTGGGGCTGTTCAGGAATGCTCCGGGAGATTTCAAGAACCTCATCCTCGGTCATTACGGAAAGCTTCCGATGGGCTGGCCTCCGGAATGGTTGTACAGGAGTACTTTCGGCGAAGAGTGGGAGAGAAAGATCAAAGAGCGCATTGAGCTTTCACCCCTGGACTCGATGGAGGATGACGATCTCGAAAGACTCAGGAAGGAGTTGTCCGATTATCTGGGAAGAAGCCCTTCAGAAGAGGAGTTCATCCTTTTTCTGATGCATCCGAAAGACGCCCTGGATATGATCCAGTTCAGAGAAAAATACGGGGAGGCGCCGCTTGTTCTGCCTACCGACGTCTGGAGGCAGGGACTGAGAAGGGCGGGTGACAAGGTTGACTTTGAATTCATGGGAAAACCATATACCGTGGAACTTGTGTCTGTCGGCGCGGAACATGAAGGCATTGTGCATGTTGTGATGCGCGTAAACAACAAGACGAGAGTTTACAGCGTGGAGACCCCAAGGGCGAAGAAAGCGGAAATAAAGATGGCGAAAGGCCTCAATGAGATCGGAGCGCCTATCAACGGCAATATCTGGAGGATCGGCAATCCTGAGAGAGGTACCCTCAAGGTGGGAGATATTGTCCATAAAGGGGAAGAGATTGCGAACCTTGAGGCGATGAAGATGGAGAATGCGATCGTCGCTTCATTTGACGGCCAGATAGCCGAAGTGTGTGTAAAGCTCAACAGCTTTGTAATAGAAGGCCAGCTCCTTTTCATCCTCGAAAAGACCTGATCATCCATTATTCGTGGCAAACTCTCAACGGTATACGTCTTAGTCCAGATTGTTCATACACTTTTTCTGATAGAACCTGAGGATAGAGTATATTCGCTCATTCTCGGTCGTTCCTCCCTGCGAGGCTTGTGCCTCTCCATTTCCACATAGTGTATTTGACTGTCGACAAAAAAATCCGCTCAAATACTCCATCCTCAGTTGTTAATACCAATCTTATGCATCTTATGCTATTAATCCTTAACCCGAAAAATGCAGTTGACCTGAAGTAACCCCATCAAAAGAATTCTCCTTTCGTATTAGAATCAATAGGTTTAGCCGACCATCAACTCTAAACGAAAGGAGAATAGAAATATGCAGTCAAAATGTACCACAAATGTCGAAATTAATAAAGTGAGGATCGAATTCACGGACAAGAAGATGACGGCATATGGGGGCTTCAGTCTGTTGGCATTATTTTTTGAAAAGATCAATCTGAAGGGGATGTTGCAGGAAGTGATTCCAATTCAGGAAAGTTCTCCCAATGGGATGGGGATATACAGCAAGATATTGGCGTATATACTTCTGATCTATGCGGGAGGCAGCAGGTTTTCGCATTTACTGTATCTTGGCTGGCAGGAAGTACTGGCCGATCTTTTTGCGGTAAAGAGGCTTCCTTTAGCTTCCAGGACATTGGGCAGGCTATTCAGGAAGATCAGGAAGCTGAAAGAAGTGGAAGAGACGTCGGATAGAATATGGGGACATTTGAAGAGATTGATTCCATGGAAGAAGATCAGGGAGGACTGGCTGACGTTTGATTCCACGGTCCTTGAGCGGTATGGAAAACAGGAGGGGGCCAAGAGGGGATATAACCCTAAGAAGAAGGGACGTGGGAGCCACAGCCCGCTTCTGGCATTTCTGAACAGGAGCAAGTATGTGGTACATCTATGGAACCGTCCTGGCAATGTGATGTCTTGGAATAATATCATTGGATTTTTCGAATCCACATGGACAAGGATCAACGGGCATATCGATATCAAGGGCATTATTGCGGGCAGCGGGTTTTATCTCAGGGAGTTCATCGAGCTCCTTGAACAAAGAAAATTAATCTACATCATAGCAGCCCGTTTGTATCGTCCCTTGCAGAGAATGGTTTACGCACAACAGAACTGGAGACAGATAGAGGATGGGATATGGATTACTGACTTCCTTTTCCAGCATTTAGATTGGATAACTGACAGGAGATACATTGCGGTTCGCCAGGATATAAAGAAAAGGCCGCATGCGATGGGGAAGGAGCTGACCCTTTTCGGCGATGATTTTGATGCGGGCAATTATCGATATAGCGTTTGGATAACCAATTCAACTGATCCTGCATATGAGGTGTGGAAGCAGTGCAGGCCAAGGGCAAACGATGAGAACACCATCAAAGAGCTGAAAGAGGATTTTGCGCTTGGTGGTTTCTCTATGAAATATTTTTATTCAACAGAGGCAGCAATGCTTATTCGGATATTGATTTACAATCTCTTTGTCCTGTTCAGGCATGAGATATTGGGGCAGAAGGAAAAGACGGAGCGTCTGAAGACCTTGCGGTATAAGTACTTTGTCCTGCCAGCCCAATTGGGCAGAGATGGCGGGAAGTCTGTATTGAGGGTTTCCGTCTTCAAACAAAAGATGGAGTCAAAATTGCTTTACCTCTACAACCGCATCATACAATACTTCCCGCCTGTTTCTGACAGATGCGCTGCATTTCAATGAGATAGACAAAATTCCCAGGAGGTGTGCTAAGAAAACAGCATAAATATTAGCCCTGATCTCGAAAATTCTGATAATGCCTTGACAGGCGCGCCTCTATGGTCATATCTATATCAAATGCATTTTTAGGGTTAACATTAGGTTACTTTTTGAATGGCTCAACAATACCCTTACAAAGTTACTTTCTTATATGGCTTGACGGGCTGGGTGCAAGATAAAAGGTCCTATTTCCCGATGGCCTTTAGCACCTCTTTAGCCAGATCCATGGCGGGCAATGCGCCGGTAACGCTTGCCTTTTCATTGATAATGATCTTCGGTACTCCCTGGACGTTGTATTTCACCGCCAGATGGGGAAATTCAGCCAGTTCCACCATATCACCTGTGATGTAATCGTTTGCCATGGCAAAGCGATGCACGGTCCCTACCGCGGCGGCGCAATAGGGGCATGTAGGCGAAATCATCACCTGTATATGTACCGGCTGGTCGACCTTCGACAGTTCATCCAGCACCTCTTTTGACAGTCCCGGGTCACGACGGCTGATCATAATGATGTCCTGAATCATAGTCGTGAATTCATAACCTGCGGGTGTTCCATAAAAACGGATACCATAATCCCGGTCTCCGATGAGGATAGAAGCAGGAATCCTGCTTACGCCATACTTTTTCACAAGGGCCTCATCTTTTACGAAGTCATAAACTTCAAGAGAAATCTTCTGTGAAAGCGCCGAAACCTCTTGAAGGATTTGCCTCGTTGTCTGGCAAAAGCCGCATTCGATTTCCTGCGTGAACAGGATAACTTTCACATCCTGAAGCAGGGACTCGAATATCTTAATTAGCTTTTCCCTGTCTTTTTCTGCAATTACCCCCATGGCATTCCTTTTTATATTTGCGATTTTTCGATAAGATAATCATAAGCGGAAAGGGCCGCTTTTGCCCCTTCCCCCGCAGAGATAATTATTTGCTTATGCGGGACATCTGTCACATCTCCGGCGCCAAAAAGACCCGGAATGTCCGTACGGCAATAACAATCGACGACGACTTCGCCATGGGCATTCACTTCAACCAGTTTCTTTACCGGATCTGAGTTCGGCAAAAGGCCGATCTCTACAAATATGCCATCGGCTTCGATCCTCTTTTCTTCCCCTGTTCTCCGGTCCCGGATTGCAACAGCTTCAAACTTATCCTTTCCCTCCACGCTAACGATTTCATGGTAATCCAGGAACTGGACCTTCCCGAATTTTCTGACCCTACTCTGAAGAGCCTGATCAGCCTGCCATCCGCTCAGAAAGTTGACTACAACGGCCTCGGCATTGAGCCGCAACAGGTCAAGGGCTGTGGTGAAGGCGGAATTGCCGCCTCCCACAATCACAACTGTTTTATCTTTATATAGAGGCGCATCGCAGGTAGCGCAGTAAGCGACGCCTTTTCCAACCA
>DASPUA010000125.1:0-2549 GCA_035623135.1 Thermodesulfovibrionales bacterium
CCATCCTATTTAGGGGAAAACCCACCCGTGCCATGAAGAAGAGCGAATGGGATACTTACAGGAGCAGGATCAGTTATATGTTTCAGAACAATGCCCTTTTTGATTCGATGACCGTCTTTGATAACATTGCCTTACCCCTCAGACAGACAACGTACTTGAGCAAGAATGAGATTGAGGAGAAAGTGAGGGCAAGGATAGAGCAGATGGAATTGTCAGAAGCGGTATTTAAGTTCCCCTCCGAACTTTCGGGAGGGATGCAGAAACGGGTGGCCCTGGCGAGGGCCCTCGTCACCGACCCAGCTATCGTGCTCTTTGATGAACCGACCACAGGTCAGGACCCCATAAGGAAGAACATTATCCTCAGCATGATCGCTCATTACAGAAAGATGTTCGGCTTCACTGCAGTACTTATCAGCCATGATATCCCCGATGTCTTTTTTATCTCTGACCGGATCCTCCTGCTTTGGGAAGGTCAGATTGCCTTTCAGGGGACCTATGAGGAGTCCACAAGGCTCAACCATCCCATGATTGATGAATTTCTCAAAAGCCTCGAGGGAGTCCAGGACGAACTCACCGGCCTTCTTTCAAAAGAGATGTTTAAGTCAAGGTATAATCTTACTCTGGGCAGGGGACGCATCGATACCATGCTCACGGCTGTCCTTTTCAGTGTCGATTTTGACGTTCTCTCGAATGCCCTCGGCCCCCAGGCCGCTATAGAGGTCATCAAGAAGCTTGGGGAGTATGTGAATGAATATTTCGGCCCTATGGGGGGGTTCTCAGCGCGCCACAGAAGGGGTGAGATCCTCACAATGCTGCCCCATGTGGGTGTTGAAGAAGCCACACAATTAGTGGATAATTTTGCGCAGGGGCTTGAGCGAAAAGCCCTTCCCGAGATAGAGGGACTGACTAAGATAAAGATTGGAACAGGGGAGTGCTTCCAACTGGTTGTGACCGCGGGGATCACTGAGGGAAGCTCATCTGATGACATCGATCAGCTTATAGAAAAAGCTGAGGCAAGGCAGAAGGTGATCGCACAATACCGGTGCAGTAAGGAGGAGGTTAGCGTATAATGAAAAAATACTCTGCAGAAACGGTGGTGGGTATCTTTGTGATCTTCGGCCTCCTCTGCGTGGCATATATGACGGTGAAGCTGGGAAGGGTCTCTTTATGGGGAGATGATTACAATACCTTCTATGCCCGCTTCGGTTCAGTATCAGGTTTGCGGGTCGGAAGCCCTGTCGAGATCTTTGGCATCGAGGCTGGACAGGTGGATAGGCTGTCCATAGACCCCGAGAAACAGGTGGCATTGGTGGAATTAAAGATCAAGAAGGGCATTAAACTATATGACGACGCCTCTGCATCCATCAAGACTTCCGGTCTCATTGGTGACAAGTTCGTCAAGATTGAGCCAGGCGGAGGTGGCGATATCCTGAAGCCCGGGGGTGCTATTACCGAGACTACCTCGCCCACAGACCTTGAAGACCTGATCAGTAAATATGCATTCGGAGACGTGAAAAAAGACAATAAGAAGGAGGCCAAATGAGTCTTCGCGACAAGCCAATGAAGAAATACTTAATGAGTATAGTACTCTTTTTCTGGGTGGTCATTCCGTTTCCTGTCTTTGCAGGTGTGCCCCTCGACACTGTGAAAATGCATGTGGATAAGGTCTTGGATGTGTTACGCGATCCATCCCTCAAGGCCGAATCGTCCAAGAAACTCAAAAGAGACAAAATCCGCGCCATAGCCGAGACAATGTTTGACTTTACCGAGCTCTCAAAAAGGACCTTGGCTCAGAACTGGTCCACGTTCTCTCCTGAGCAGCAGAAGGAGTTCATAGGTCTCTACAAGTCACTCCTTGAAGATACCTACGCGGACAAAATTATGATGTACACTGACGAAAAGATACTCTTTACCAAGGAGGTCCCTCTGACCGAAAAGACGGTTGAGGTACAGAGCACGGTTATCAGAAAGACTGATGAGATTCCCATGAATTACCGAGTGATTCAGAAAGAAGGTGCCTGGGTGGTCTACGATGTTGTGGTTGAAGGGGTCAGCCTTATTAATAACTATCGCAGCCAGTTCAGAGAAATCCTTGTGAACAAACCCCCTGAGTCGTTACTCGAGACCCTCAGGAAAAAGGTCGGAAAGGCATGACACATTCATAAAACCTTAAAAAGGAGAAGACCGAATGAAACGCATATGTAGACTCATACTGATTGTAATGCTCGTGAGCTATCCTACTGTTCTCCAGGCTCAGGCCTTCGATGAACCAGACACGACCGTTCATGCATTTCCGGTACCTGCTCATTCTGTAGCTGAACTGTTGGACCTTCCCCGTCCTTCCTCTCTTTCCGATGCCCCCGTCAAAGGTGAAGCCCCTATAATCATCGTGGCACAGGCCATAGCGGGTGAGGAGATACCTTCACGAGAGTTAGCACCATCTGTGGAAAAAGAAGCACCGGAAGAGGGCGAAGAAGAGGTTCCTCTGATTGCTGACCCCCTGGCTCCGATCAATAAGGCGATGTACCATGTGAATGATAAGCTATACT
>DASPUA010000126.1:0-2708 GCA_035623135.1 Thermodesulfovibrionales bacterium
TCTGCTTCAGGGACTTTCTGCTCAGGGCCTCCCGCGTCGCCCCCTTTTTGCCCATGTCCTGCATGAACCGCGTTCCCACCCTCGAACCGGGCTATCTCACCATGTTTCTGTTCATGGGCAACCCTTCGGCCGGCGACAACATCTGACCGTGATGACCTGGTGCTCTCCGTTTTTTGCTCACCATGCGGAGGTTCAGCGCTTTCCATCATAAGTTCTTCCGCAAATTCAGGGCGGTCTTCTATGCTGTCAAGCACTCTTTCTTCATCCGATCCTGTGGAAATCGCTTGCCTTTTGCACTGAGAACATCCTTCCCCATTCTCGCTATATTCGTAGCTCAGACAGCACATGAGTCTCCCACAGACACCCGAAAGCTTATTGGCATTCAGGACAAGCTCCTGGCTTTTTGCCATCTTGATGGATATGGGTTCAAACGAGGTGAGAAAGGTCCTGCAGCACAATTCTCTTCCGCATACACCTAGTCCGCCAACAATCTTCGCCTCGTCCCTTACCCCGATCTGACGCATCTCTATCCGCGTTTTGAATTTTGCAGCAAGATCCTTCACAAGCTCTCTGAAATCTATCCTGCCATCAGCGGCAAAATAAAAGATGATACGCTTTCTGTCCAGGGTCACCTCAGTAGATACCAGCTTCATAGGGAGGCCCCTCGCCATTATCCTTTCGAGACAGTAGCCCCTGGCTTCTCTTTCAAGACCTTCATTATCCATTTTCTGTTTAAAGTCATCTTCCGTGGCCTTTCTCACGACCTTCTTCAGCTCTTTTGTGGCACTCTCAAGTGCGTGTCTTTCCACTACCACACTGCCAATGCTCAGTCCCAGTTCAGACTCTACCACCACAGCTTCCCCGCGCTTCACCTCAAGGCCATTCACCTCAAAGTCGTATATCTTGCCGCATGATTTAAACCTTATTCCTACCACGTCAGGCATTTGTGCTCCGGTAATGCAGCAAGATTAAGAGGTGCATCCCTTCACCGCGTCTTTCTCAACCGACCGAGGTTTTGCATTATACTCGCTACGTAATTCCAGGTAACCGCTTTGTTCAGATTAAAACCCAATACCCCTTTCAGAGTGATGAGCCCGTTATATATCTCCATTATGTCCCTTATCGTATTCGGAGCCGCCATGTCCAAAATAAAATCCTGCATATCGGCGTTGAGCAATACGTTCCTCCTTCCGGTGAGAGAATCTGAGATCCCTTCAGCAGACTCCTGAGCAATTTTTGCCAGTGCCATATCCCTCAACAAAATACAGGTCATGTCGAGCCACTGCTCCATCTCCTCGCGGTCCGCCCATATTTCACCATCTTCCCCGGCCATGTGTTCACAAAGGGTAATGCACCGCTCCCGCTCCCTTATCCTGTCAGAGGAAATGGCGAGGCCAGGCCTCCCCATGCAGAGCCTTACCATTGTTGGCAATCCGGATATACCCGCGGGTCCTCTATTGTCCTTGCCGTGGACTTTTCTTATGACCTTCTCGCACATATCAGGCGAAAGGGGCGCAAAGGTTATTTGGGAGCAACGGGACCGTATGGTCTCCGGCAACATATCAGGGTGAGGCGTCACCAATATCAGAAGGCTCTCATCAGGGGGCTCTTCAAGGGTCTTAAGGAAGGCATTTGCAGCGGACTGATTCATGGTATGGGCATCATCAATAATTACAACCTTTTTTCTCCCCTCAAAAGGCTTTAATGAAAGGGCTTCTTCCACCCCCCTTATCTCGTCCACACGGATTTCTCCCTTTTCCGGGGCGATCACCAAGAGGTCAGGATGGGTGAACAAGTCAATTTTCCTGCAGGAACTGCATTTGTCGCAGGCGTCTACTGATCTGTCCCCGGAAACCCCATCCCCTTTAAATGATTCGCTGCCGGTTCCCTGGGCGCCGAATAATGGCTCATAACCAACAACTCCCTGAAGGCAGTTGAGCGCTTTCGCGAGGTTGATGGCGGTGAGTTTTTTCCCAATCCCCGACTCCCCTGTAAAAAGATATGTGGAGGGAATTCTGTTGTTCCTGAGAGTCCTGAGGATGATGCCCACTGCCCTGTCCTGTCCCATAACATCCCTAAGTGACATAACTTATTTTACCATAAGACAAATTTTAATTATGGAGAACCTTGTGGTATAGGTAGGCAAAAATGCCCTTTCTCCATTTCACAATCCTTTCCCAGAATTCTTCAATCGGCGAAAAGGGGTGGTACGCAAGAACAAAAAGGACCACTCACCGACTTCAGCCCAGAGAGCGGGCCCTCTATACTCACAACCCGTTAGATGGGGTGAGTTGGTGAGAATGAATCATCAACTGACACGCTTCATAACAACGCTCCCGTTTCCGTAATCGATGGTCAGTTTATTCCCTTTGATAGTGAACTTTGCGTTCTCCACGTAGTCAGGCTTAGAAAGGATGAGCGTAGATCCCACCACACGGTAGTTTTCTGTTTCTTTGAATACTTTCCCGTCCATGCTTGTCTTTGTAGTCATAACAGTTCCATCCGTCCTGAAATGGCACACAGTTGACTTAAACGACTTATCTGGTTTCGGTGTAATACTGACCACCTGCCAGGTAGTGCCTGCCAGAGGTTTGAGCTCTTCCTTGCGCGCTGCCTGACGCTTTGCTGCATCCTTCTTGTCCGCTTCATTCCCAATGAGGTACCCCACTCCGGCTCCAATGCCCGCTCCCAGCAAAGCTGTTGCTCCC